>JAHYJE010000015.1 GCA_019429105.1 Syntrophobacterales bacterium | reverse complement strand
ACATAAATCCTTGGTGTCAAGTAGGCGCTGGAACCTGAAAAATGGTCCCAGCGCCTCTTCAAATAGCGCTTTAGACCGTACATTTTCAAACCGCCAAATTTAGGACATTTTCACGCCGCCGCCAACACCAGCTTGCCAGATTCACCGGCAGCCGGGGCAGCTATCGCCATCAACATAACAAGCGCTTGCAATATGTCCATTGTCTTGCCTCCTCAAGTTTGTTATCTGTCTCAGAGAAGTAACATAAACGCTCAATTTGCCAGTCTTCCTTCCTGACGGAGCCTGGCTATGATTTGCTGGATTTGCGGCATGGCAAGCGAAGCGGCTTTTTCTCCCTCCAGGATGGCCTCCGCGCGCTTCTCGAAATCGGCGGCCCCGATATGACCGACCTTCGGCCGGATGATTACATCGGCATTTTTAAGCTGAATATCCGAGATCCGGGCAGACATGATATCGATTGCCTGAAGGATCGTATCGACCGTCCCCTGCGGCGCAGATAGCCCGGCTCGGGTCGATATGTCAACGGCGATCACGACATCCGCGCCGGCTTGGCGGGCGGCATTTACGGCGACAGGACTGACCACGCCTCCGTCCACATATGTTTTATTGCCAATCTGCACAGGCTGGAACACCCCCGGCACCGCGCAGCTCGCCCGCACTGCCCAACCGGTATTGCCTGTCGCGAAAACCACCTCTTCCCCGGAACGAATGTCTGTGGCGATCACCCTCAAAGGAATGCGCATTTTTTCCAGCGGAATTTTGTTTACGGTCTTATTGACAAAAGTCTCCAGCTTTGCCCCCCGAATAAACCCGTTATCCGGCAAGATATAATCGATCACATCGTCTTTCTGCAGATTTATGGCCATTGTCTGCATTTGAAACGCATTGAACCCCGCCGCGTAAATACTCCCGACCAAACTCCCCGCGCTCGTTCCGACAAGGATGTCTATCGGCACTCTATGGGATTCGAGCACCTTGAGTACGCCGATATGGGCAAAGCCACGTGCGGCCCCGGCGCCCAGCACAACGGCGATCCTGGCGGGCTTTGGGGGAGACGGCGCCGGAACTATCTCCCGGGGGGCGCAGGAGACAAGCAGCAAAAGACCGACCGCTGCGCAAAAACATACCGCTTTTTGCAAATAGGCTGAATTGTTATTCATTATAACCTAATCCAAATCCAGCATCGGCTCTTCATCACCTTCGGTCTCCGGTTCCGCATCGTCTGGTTCCTCACCGTTTTCCCGTTCCTCTTCCCGTTCGGCACGGGCTACGCCGACCAGTTTTTCCGTTTCATCGATGTCGATCAGCCGCACCCCTTGCGTACTGCGGTGGATAACCCTGACCTCTTCGGCGCTCATGCGAATGATCCGCCCGGAATCACTGATTAACATAATGTCTTCGCTGCCGGAAATCTGCAGTATTCCCGACACATTGCCAGTTTTTACAGAAGTCTTAAGATTTATAGTTCCCTTGCCTCCCCGGGCTTGCAGGCGGTACTCGCCAATCTCCGTTCTTTTTCCATACCCGTTCTCGGAGACTGTCAGGATGGTGTTGCCCTCGGTCGGAATCTCCATCCCCACCACCTGATCATCGCGATTCATCGTGATGCCTCTGACCCCGCGAGCGGTCCGGCCCATATCCCGCACATCATCCTCACTGAAGCGGATTGACTTCCCCTGCTTGGTTCCGAGAAAAATGTCCTGTTTGCCGAGGGTAACCTGAACCCCGATCAGATCATCGTCCGGATCAACGGAAATGGCAATAATGCCCCCGACCCGCGGGTTGGAAAATTTGGAAAGCTCCGTCTTTTTTATGGTTCCCTTTCTGGTCACCATAACTACCGACCGGTCGCCGGTAAACTCGCGCACAGAAAGAACGGCTGCAACCTTCTCTTCCTTGGCAATATTGATCAGATTTACAATCGCCTTCCCCCGGGTGGCCCTTCCCCCCTGGGGAATTTGATATACCTTCAGCCAGTACAGACGGCCCCTGTTGGTAAAGATCAAAACATAGTGATGAGTTGAGGCTATAAATATCCGCTCTACAAAATCCTCCTCCTTGGTTCCCATCCCGATTTTGCCGCGACCGCCCCGGCGCTGATTTTTGTAAAGGCTCACCGCGTTTCGTTTTACATATCCGGTATGAGATACGGTTACAACCATATCCTCTTCGACAATCATGTCCTCAATATCGATATCCTCGGCGCTTACGACTATCTCCGTGCGCCTTTCATCGCCATATCGTTCTTTAATATCCAACAGTTCCCCGATAATAACTTCCAGCACCTGCTTGGGATCGGCCAATATGCCCTGCAGTTTGTTGATGAGAGCGTTAATCTCCGCGTATTCTGTTTCTATTTTTTCCCGTTCCAGACCGGTCAGGCGCTGCAGGCGCATCTCCAGGATCGCCTTCGCCTGCAATTCACTCAGACCGAAGCGTTGACAAAGGGCCGTCTGGGCCTCGGTTGGATTTTTTGCCGCCTTGATTAAAACGATGATCTCGTCGATTCTATCGAGGGCGATGATCAGTCCCTCAAGAATATGAGCCCGTTCCTGCGCCCGGGCGAGGTCAAAGGCTGTCCGGCGCACCACTACATCCTTACGAAAATCCAGAAAGCTCTGGAGAATGTGTTTCAAGGGAAAAACTCGCGGCTGTCCTTTTTCAATTGCCAGCATGATAATCCCAAAGGTGGTTTCCATCTGGGTATGCTTGTAGAGCTGATTTAAAATCACTGACGACATCTCTTCACGTTTCAGATCAATGACAACCCTTATGCCTTCCCGGTCTGACTCATCGCGCAAATCAGAGATGCCGGTGATCTTCTTTTCCTTTACCAACTCCGATATCTGCTTGATTAGATTAGCCTTGTTTACTTGATAGGGGAGCTCGGTGACAACTATGCTTTCACGGTCGTTGCGTGCATTTTTCTCTATCAGTGAACGGGCGCGCAACCTTATTATGCCTCTTCCGGTACGGTATGCAGAGATAATGCCTTCCCTGCCGTTAATAAACCCGGCGGTAGGAAAATCCGGGCCCGGGATGTATTGCATCAATCCCTCAACGGTTATTTCCGGATCGTGAATCAGCGCGATCGTCCCTTCTATTACCTCCCTGAGGTTGTGAGGGGGAATATTGGTTGCGACCCCGACCGCTATGCCCGCGGAACCGTTTAAAATCAAAAGCGGCACCTTCGCCGGCAATACCGTTGGCTCTTCGAGTGATTCATCGTAATTGGGGACAAAATTAACGGTATTTTTGTCCAGATCGGCAAGCAGCTCTTCCGATATTCTTTCCATCCTTACTTCGGTGTACCGCATCGCTGCGGGAGGATCTCCATCTATTGAACCGAAATTCCCCTGTCCGTCAACAAGCCGGTAGCGCATCGAAAATTCCTGGGCCATGCGCACAACGGTATCGTATGCCGCAGAATCGCCATGAGGATGGTATTTACCAATAATATCGCCGACGATTCTGGCTGATTTTTTATAGGGCTTGTTCCAGCGGTTCCCCATCTCGTGCATTGCAAATAAAACGCGCCGATGCACCGGCTTCAGGCCATCCCGCACATCCGGAATGGCCCTGCCGATAATCACGCTCATTGCGTAATCCACATAGGAGCGCTTCATTTCATCTTCAATGTTAGTCACAACTGTCTTTTCGAACAGGTTTTCCATTAAGTTGTTTTTCTCCTTAAATATTAAGAAATTGTAATATTTTAATCCTTCCGGTTAGACGTCCAGATTGGATGCGTACATCGCGTTTTTGAAGATAAAATCTCGTCTTGGCTCAACCTGATCGCCCATAAGCGTAGTGAATATCTCATCGGCGGCAACGGCGTCTTCTATAAGCACCTGAAGTAGCGTTCTTTTTTCAGGATTCATCGTTGTTTCCCATAATTGTTCCGGGTTCATTTCCCCGAGGCCCTTATATCTCTGCACCGAGATACCCTTCTTCCCGGCCTTGACAATATATTCGACCAGTCCGTTCAACGTCTCTATGGTTTCAATGTTTGTTTCTTCCTCATTTTCCGCTTCCGGGAGGGCGCTGATCTTATAGGGTGCCACTCCCAGAGCGACAATCTGGATAAAAAGTGATTTTATTTCCGTAAATTTGGGGAGTTTAAAGGTGTCAACGCTAAAGATATTTTTAATAATTATATTGTTTGACAAAACATGAAACGTTATTTTCCACTTCCCCAACTCCTGATCGAATTCCAGGGCAAATTTTTCCATTTTTTCCCCGAGCGCCGCGGCTATGCTCTCGGCTAATATTGTCATTGACCAGCTCTCGTTGAATGTTTTTTCAGATAATAAATCAGAGGACGCCAACAGGGAAATTAACTCCCGGTCGTATCCATCCTTTTCAAATTTGTTAAGTATTGTATCGATGCGCATAGCCTTGCGGATATTTTCCATTAACCGCTTCCCGGTTATCGTCTGTTGTGCAGGTCCTTCGCCAACCAATAAACGAATCTTGCCAACTCCGTTTTCCAGAACGTAATCCTGCATCGTCAGTTCGTTATGGATGTATAGTTCCCGTTTTTTGCTTGTTACCTTGAAAAGCGGCGGCTGAGCGATGTAAAGAAATCCCCTTTCAATAATTTCCCTCATCTGTCTAAAGAAAAAAGTGAGAAGCAGTGTACGAATGTGAAGGCCATCGACATCGGCATCGGTCATGATAATAATCTTGTGATAGCGGAGCCTGCTTATATCCTGGTCTTCCTGACCTATTCCCGCCCCCAGTGCGGTTATAATTACCTTCAGTTCCTCGTTTTGCAGCATCTTGTCAAAACGCGCTTTTTCCACATTCAGCACTTTGCCGCGCAACGGCAAAATAGCCTGATTTTTTCGATCACGGCCCTGTTTTGCCGACCCGCCGGCAGAATCACCCTCGACCAGATATATCTCGCTGCGCGAGGGATCGCGTTCCTGGCAATCGGCAAGTTTTCCCGGAAGGGAGCCGACCTCAAGCGCTGTTTTTCGGCGGGTGAGCTCCCGGGCGTGACGGGCTGCCTCACGCGCCCTGGCCGCGTCAATGAATTTTCCAATTAACTGTTTTGCAACTGATGGATTTTCTTCAAGATAAGTGCTTATCTTATCGTACACAATACCCTCAACAAGCCCTTTTACGTCACTATTTCCCAATTTCGTTTTAGTCTGACCCTCAAATTGGGGGTTTCTGATCTTTACGCTGATTACACAGGTCAGTCCCTCTCGAAGATCCTCCCCCTTTAAGGACTCCTTACCATTTTTTAAAAAATTCCCGCTTGTTGCATAGTTATTAATGACGCGGGTCAAGGCAGACCTGAAACCAATCAGGTGGGTTCCTCCCTCGGTCGTGTTGATACTGTTGGCAAAAGAAAAAATGTTTTCCGTATAGGTATCGTTATATTGAAGAGCGACCTCCACGGTGCAATCATCCCTTGAACCGGCTATATATATCGGTTTTTTGATGAGAACCTTTTTATTGCGGTCTATGTATTCCACAAAAGAGACAATGCCGCCTTCATAATAATAATCGCTTTGACGATCGATTCTTTCATCTGTTAGGCTAATTTTTATCCCGGAATTTAAAAAAGCCAATTCCCTTAATCTGTTAGAGAGAATATCAAAACTAAATTCCGTGTCTTCAAAAATAGTGTCGTCAGGTTTGAAGGTTATCCTGGTGCCCCGGCCATCCGTCTTACCCGTCATCTTGAGAGGTGCAAGCGGGACACCGCGCGCATAGGACTGGGTGTAAACTCCCCCCTCTCTCCTTACTTCCAATTCCAGATATGTAGAAAGGGCATTAACTACCGACACTCCTACGCCGTGCAGACCCCCTGAAATTTTATAACTGTCATTGGAAAATTTTGCGCCGGCATGGAGTTTCGTAAGGGCAACTTCGGCGGCCGAGATCCCCTCTGCCTGGTGAAGATCAACGGGAATACCCCTTCCATTGTCTTCAACAAAAACGCTGTTATCCATCCTTATTATCACGGTAATCTTGTCGCAAAATCCAGCTGATGCCTCATCGATGCTGTTATCAACAACTTCATAAACAAGGTGATGCAATCCCTCTTTGCTGGTGCTGCCTATATACATTGACGGACGCTTCCTGACAGCCTCCAACCCCTCCAGCACCTTGATGCTTTCCGCCCCGTAATAGTCGCTATCAGATTTCAGATTCATTCGTTTATCGTCACCATTTTCCATTATTACTTCCATTCAATTCCTTCCTTTAACTATAATGATTTAATTATATTAAATATTTATATTTTTAATGGCATAATTATGCAAAAATAACCATCATTGCCGGAGCCTCGCAAAATTGTTGGTCTCATATCCTCATTAATTTCAAAATCTACCATCTCTTCCTCAATGACTTCTATCGCGTCAGCAAGATATTTTACATTATATCCAATGTTTCGTTCCTCTCCCTCATAATCTACCTCGATCTCATCATTTGCTTCTCCTATATCACTATTTATGGAATTAAAATAAACTCTTCCCTTTGATATAGTCATTATCACGCCGTTATATTTTTCAGATGACACAACACACATTCTGCGGACAGCATGAAGCAATTTATCTCGTTCAATTTTTATTATTACTCCTCTATTTGCAGGGATAACCCTTTTATAATCAGGGTAATCTCCATCAATAAGACCTGCCTTCAGGATTGTTTTATCTGTTTTAACTATTAATAAACCATTATTGACGCAAAGATCGATGTATTCCGCTTCGTTTTCATCCAAAAGACGCGTTATCTCTCCCACGCCCTTTTTAGGGATAATAATGTTTTTATAGTCGGCTGTTATAAGAAAATCATCGCTCTTTATCTCGGCTGCGGCAAACGACAGGCGGTGGCTGTCAGTTGAAACCATACGTATTAAGAAAGAGGCGTCCTTTTTTTCAGTTTCCAATAAAACACCGGTCAGATTCTTACGCATTTCATCGTTGGAGATCGCAAAATATGTTTTTCTCATTAAATATTTAAGAATGCTTCCCGGCAATTTATAAAATTTCCAATCATCCTTTTCTTCAATAACGGGATAATCATCCGCGGGAAGGCCCAGTATTCTATAAATAGCTTTATTACAGGTAATTATAACTACATTTTTTTCATTTTTTACAACATGGATATTTTCTCCCTGTATCTCTCGTACCATTTCATAGAGCTTTCTTGCGGAAACCGTTATTTCACCCTCTTTGATTACCTCTGTTTCATAGTTCGAGACCAAACCTATCTCCATATCGGTTGCCATTATTTTTATCCGGTTGGGGATGGCTCGCAGTAAAAGATTATTCAATATTGGCATGGTTGTTTTTTTTTCTACGATTCCCAAGGTCTTTTGAATCCCGGACAGAAATATATCTCTTTTGATATTAAATTCCATTTTCTCTATTTCATCCTTTCATTTTTTTATAATTAATATGTTTTAAGATACTTTTTTATAAAGAAATATAGTAATAGTAATAGGTCTTGTTAAAACTGTTGATAAACATATTAATAGCTTATTTTTATTTACTTTATATCATTAATAATCTGTTGATATAAAGAGTGAAAAGCACTAATTATTTTTAATAATAATTTTTTTTATCTTTTCCACAACCCCTATCAACTGTTTATCAGTCTGCAATTTCTTCTTAATTTTATTAAAAGAATATATGACCGTAGAATGGTCCCTTCCTCCTATCTTTTCTCCTATATCAGGAAATGAAGAATTTGTCATCTCTCTTGCCAGAAACATCGCAATCTGGCGCGCTTCTGCAATATTTTTATTTTTCTTATTTGATTTAACGTCTTGAATTTTTACGCCTAATTGAGAACACACCACTTTTGTGATGTCGTCAATAGATATTTCTTTTTTTTCTGTTTTATATAGAAGTTGCTTTAACACCTCTTTTGTAAGATCGATATCAATAGGTCTGGAGGTTAAAGAGGAATATGCTGATACCCTGACAAGATATCCTTCTAATTCCCGGATGTTGGATTCAGATTGCGTTGCTAAAAAAAGAGAAACCTCTCCTGGCAACACAACGCTGTTTTCACTGGCCTTTTTTTCTAATATTGCCATTCTTGTTTCGATATCCGGAGGTTGTATGTCGGCAATTAACCCCCATTCGAAACGAGACCTCAATCTTCCTTCTAAATTTTCGATATCTTTGGGAAATTTATCGCTTGTAACAACAATTTGTTTACCAGCGTCATGCAGGGTATTGAATGTATGAAAAAACTCTTCCTGGGTTCTGTCTTTGCCGGCGAGAAACTGGATATCATCGATAAGAAGGCAATCTATATTTCTAAACCTTTCTCTAAATTTCTGCATTTTGTCAAAGCGAATGCAATTTATCAGGTCGTTCATAAAAACCTCTGCCGAGACATATACCACATTCATGTCTGGAAAGAGCTGAAGGGCTTTTAAACCAATAGCATTTATTAAATGGGTTTTTCCCAATCCCACGCCGCCATATATAAACAAAGGATTGTAATTTTTTGCCGGCTGTTCTGCAACAGCAACAGCGGCGGCGTGGGCGAATTGATTGCTTGCTCCAACAATGAAACGGTCAAAACTATAATTAGAATTAAGCGTCTTGTGCACTCGTTCTTGTTTGTGTTTTGTTTTACCGTTGTCCAATATTGACTCATCAGTTTTGATAGAGGGAGAGTTGTTTTTACGAGGGTTGTCTGCAATAATAAACTCAACATCATAATTTAGTCCAGTTACTGATAAAAGCGCTTCCCGTATTAGAAATAAATAATTTTCCTGCAACCAGTCTCTAAAAAAACGATTCGGAACGTTTAAACAAAGATTACCCTCTTCAAGAGATCTTACTTGAATGGGCATTATCCATGTATCGAAATTCTGCTTGGTTATTTTTTCCTTTATGATTTTAGCAACTTTATTCCAAAGCATACAGATGATACCCGAGCTTATAAACATTGTTATCAACAGAGGTTGATAAATTAATTTTTCACCGTTCCAGAAGGTAGCGGGTAAGACGGTCCAGTTCTGAGGGGTTGGCGTATTTTATCTCTATATACCCGGCTTTTTTCCCGGATTTTATTTTAACACGTGTAAGTAGATGTGATGATAATGTTTTTTGCACATCATCGATATATGGATCCGAAGATTTTTTGTCATTTTTTCCTTGGCTGCTTTTAAGCCTTTTGATTAAACCTTCCGTTTCGCGTACATTTAATTCCCTTTTCTTGATGGTTCTCAAGGCGTTAAGCTGCAATTCGGGACGGTCCAGAGAAAGCAGCGCCCGCGCATGTCCGGCGGTTATGCTCTTACTTATTACATCTTTCTGTATTTCGGCCGGCAATTTAAGCAGTCGGATGGTATTGGCGATTGTGGAGCGGTCCTTGCCTACCCGGGTGGAAATGTCATCCTGGGAAAGCGAGAAATCACTGGAAAGCACCTGATATGCCTTTGCTTCTTCTATGGGATTGAGTGCTTCTCTTTGGATGTTTTCTACAAGAGAAAGTTCTGCCAAATCACGATCGCTCGCTTTACGTATGACAACAGGAACTTCTTTCATGCCAGAGGCCTGAGCCGCCCGCCAGCGCCTCTCGCCCGCTATTATCTCATAGCTGTTTTGCGTCTTGCGGACGATGATCGGCTGAATAACGCCATTTGTTTTAATCGATGCTATTAACTCTTTTTGCGCGTCATCGTTGAAATCCGAGCGAGGCTGGAAGCGGTTGGGCGTGAGTTCTTCAATGCCGCACATGACAAAAGCCGGCCTGTCTCCAGCATTGTTGATTAGATCAGGAAACATTGCGCCCAGGCCCTTGCCCAGGGAATTTGTCCGCGACATTACATCCTCCCGTTATTGATTATTTCTTCCGCCAATTCCATATAAGAGACGGCGCCGCGGGACTTGATATCATAAAGAATGATGGGGAGTCCGTGACTGGGACTTTCCGACAAGCGCACATTCCGGGGAATAAGCGTTTTAAAAACAAGTTCGCCAAAATGGGAACGCACATCATCACTTACTCGTCGCGACAGTAAATTTCTCGAATCGTACATCGTCAGTAGAATGCCGGCCAAATACAGCGTCGGATTCAAATGTTTTCTTATTATTTCCATTGTGTTGAGCAGATGGCCCATTCCCTCCATCGCAAAATACTCGCATTGCAGGGGAACCAACAGGCAATCCGAGGCCACCAGAGCATTGACAGTCAGAAAACCAAGAGAGGGCGGACAATCAATAATAACGTAATCGTAATCGGTTTCAAGGTTTCTTAAGAGATTTTTTAGTCTTTTTTCCCTGTCTGCCAAAGAGATGAACTCCAGTTCGACCCCGACCAGATCCTGATTGGCAGGAATTATATCAAGGTGCGGCATCTGAGTTTTGATGGCAGCCCGGCTTAACGGATAATTATCGATCAAACAGCGATATAGATTTTTATCTTTTATATTTTCAGGAGTTATGCCCATGCCGCTGGAGGCATTCCCCTGAGAATCCGCGTCTATCAGCAAGGTCGTTTTTTCAGCGGCAGCCAGAGAGGCCGATAAATTTATCGCAGTCGTGGTCTTCCCGACCCCTCCCTTCTGATTGGCTACGCTTATTATTTTTCTCATAATACCTAAAAAGGGAACAGCAAGAATAATCCATCAAACGAATTGACGCTAACACAAAATCGCCGCCAGGGGCAATATTTTTTTAAAAAAAGTAAATCATAATCTCCTGTAAACTATTAATTTTTTCAGTGAATGATTTTTTTCTAATTCTGCTGCCGCCTCACCTGAAAAAGTCATTCCCGCGGACAGGGCGGCGACCTCGGCTGCCTTATCTTCGTCATGCCCTGCAAGACCTTTCAGGGCGATAAGCTGACCACCTCGTTTCAGAAAAGAAGATGCAAAAACAATCAGTTGGGGCAGTTTAAGGGCCGCCCTGGAGATCACCGTGTCAAACTTTGCCACCCACTCCTTCCCTGCCGCCAAGTCTTCGATGCGTCCTCGAATTACCGTTACTTCGGTTAGCTTCAGGATGCGTACTATATGCGAGAGAAACGATGTTTTTTTTCTTGAGGCATCGACAAGAACAACATTCAGGTCCGGCGCCATGATCTTCAGGGGAATCCCCGGGAAGCCGCCGCCGCTTCCCAAATCCAGGAGAAATTCGTTTTCTTTCTTCAGCAAGGGAAGCGGGGTCAGGGAATCGATAAAATGGCGTTCTATTATCTCGCCTGCGGAATGTTCGGAGATAAGATTTATCTGCCGGTTCCAAAATAGCAATTCTTGATAGTATTGCACAAAAAGGGATAGTTGATTCTGATCAACCTTAACACCTATTTTTGCTGCCCCTTGTTGCAGTTCGGAGGACACCTCCGAGATAGGTAAACTTTTATTGCTATCATGTAGATATTCATTCATAAAACGCGTGCAATTATAATGATTTGTGTAGAGAGAAGACTTTCGTTAAGGTATTTTTCCGCAGTCGGCGTGCGAGCACAAGGTTTATAATGAATCTTTGATGATCCCCGAGACGATACGCTGATCGATTAGCTCTACTTTTAAGCTAAAACCGATTAACAGGGACAAGTCACAGATATTGTTTATCTTACGAGGAACGCCTCCAGAGTATGCGTAGATGGTTTCCAACGCTTCATCGGAAAAGATATTTTTTTTAAGTCCCGCTTTATCCAGACGAAAAAGTATATACCTTGTCGTATCGCTGCGGCTCAATGGGTTGAGGTGATAGCGGATGGCGATGCGCTGATCGAGTTGTTTATTGCCTACTATCATCTCCCGCAACTCTGGCTGCCCCAGGAAGAGCAAATTTAATAAATAGCGGTCGTTCATCTGAAAATTCAAGAGCATGCGAATCTCGTCAAAGGTCTCCTTGTATATTGTCTGAGCCTCGTCAATGATGAGCAGGGAAATAGCGCTTTTGTTGGAATTTTCCATCAGTTTGTTGTTCAGGATTTTGAGCATTTCCGTTTTGGTTGCGGCTTGTGAGTTAAGACCGAACTGGTAAAGGGTTTCACTAAGGAAACCTAATGGTTCCGGGGAGGGGTTGGCAATCAGACCGATATCAATATTTTCATGTTGCATCTGTTTTATGAAAACACGGCTTAGCAATGTTTTGCCACAGCCGATTGCTCCGGTCAGCAGTAAAGCGCCCTTGTTGCGTCTAACTCCATAGGTGAGCCGCGAGAGCGCCTCTTCGTGTTCTGGCGAAAAGAAAAAAAACTCCGGGTCAGGCGTATTTTCAAAAGGATATTTTTGCAAACCCCAATATTCCAAATACACTTTCTCACCCTTTTTCTATGTCATGTACGGAAATTGTAAGTCAGAACAGACAATAAATTTCTATTCTTCCTTGTCGGGATATAAGACCAGAAAAAATAAATCCTTTTCCTCCACAACGATGCTGGTAATCTTGATGGTGAACATTTTACCGCACTGTAATTCAGAGGTACAAACCGCCCTGATGCTATAAGGAAAAGAAGGCATTGCCAAGGCAACAACGTCCTGAATGGAGCGCCCATCTGTTATTTTCAGAAAATCATTTATATTAATAGCTTGAAGGTTGTCAAGCAGGGGTTTTACCAATTGGGCGGCTGCTGCCGTCCAGCCGGTGATACGTCCCTCCCCGGTAATGATAAAAATTATGCTCTCCGTGTATTTACGTTTTTCCATGCCCTCCTTTCGGTGTTTCATCCAGAGGTATGCTGCCTGCAAGGCTTTATTTGCCTCATTACATTCGTGGCTGGTTATATTGTTGTCATGGTTTTCCACGGATTCGTTAATTTCATCCTCCCGCGAGCTTTCTTTTAAAGACATTTTTTAGCACCATAAAAATATTTTTTATAATACATACGATATCCTGCTACACTAAACAAACGTCGGCTGTCAAGAATATTTTAATTTGAAAGAGCTTGACATCCAGGAACGGTTTTTATAAAAGAAACCCGAATATCTATATGCGACCTAACATTGACGACAGTTATAAGGAGTGTGAAATGGCTATAGAGAACGAGAAAGTTTCCGCATCGGAATCGCTTCGCAAGACGAGAACATACGGCAAGGTCAGATGCATGAACCCAAGCTGCATGGGACGGCTGGAGCCTGCTCCTGGAAGCATGCAGATTACCTGCCCGGTCTGCGGGATGTCATATCGACTTTTCTGGGTGACGCCGGAGCTGCCGAGAATCCGCGGTCCTGTCTGGGAGGTTAACCGCAAGTTAGCGGAAGAGGTAATGGCGAAAAAAAAATTAGAAGCGTCTAAAGACGGTTCCCTATAGAAGAAGAGGAGGAACGCAAAATGGCATTGGACCGGAAAATAGCATACATTGATCTCTCTACCGGTAAATCAGAGATCAAGCCCATTCCCCTGGAAGTAAGAAAGAAATTTATAGGCGGCCGGGGGTTGGACGCCTATCTGCTTTTCAATAACGCACCGCAAGGCTGTGACCCGCTTGGTCCGGAAAACACCTTAATCATCAGCGGGGGATTGCTTACAGCCACCTGCGCCTCCGCTACATCGCGAACGCACATCATGGCCAAATCCCCCCTTACCGGTCTTTTGGGGAGTACGAACATGGGGGGGTTTTTCTCCGCGGAAATGGCCTGGGCGGACTTCCACCACCTGGTCATTACCGGCAAGGCGGAGAAACCAGTCTATCTGTGGATCCACAACGGCCAGATTGAAATCCGCGACGCCGTGAAATTATGGGGCAAATCATCAACGGAGACTCAATGGGCCATCCGCGAGGAATTGGGGGATCAGGAAATAAAAAGCGCCGTCATCGGTCAGGCCGGAGAAAATCTTGTAACGTATGCCAATGTGATGACCGGAATTAAGAATGCCGGCGGACGCACCGGCATGGGATGCGTGATGGGCTCGAAAAACCTCAAGGCTGTTGCCGTCCGCGGCACAATGGATGTCAAAATCGCCCACCCGTTGGAAGCTCTGGAATTCAACAAAAAATTCATCGAGCAGATCACCACCGCCAAGGTTAACAAAACCCAGGGCACATTGGGAACGCATTTTATCTGGGGGGCCACCAATAGCTGGGGAGGCATTCGCACCAGGAACTTCCAGTTCAATCAGATGGAGAATGCTGACGAACTTGAACCGGAATCACTGGACGATATCGCGACCGAAACCATGGGGCCGTATCACATGACGGGGTGTTTCGGCTGCCAGGTGCATTGCCGCGCCCAGTACAGAATACCATCCGGCCCTTATGCCGGGATATACAATGAGGGACCCGAATATACGTCCTTCGGCGCTTTCGGCAGTGAGCCGGATTGCAACAAGGCCGAGACGGTTCTGACCGCCAACTATCTGGTGAATCAGTACGGCGTGGATAATCTGGAAATCGGCAGCATCATCTCCTGGGCGATGGAACTCTACGAATTGGGAATCATCACCAGCAAGGAAACCGACGGCATTGATCTCCGGTTCAGCAATGCGGACGCTTTAATAGAGATGATCCACCGCATTTGTACCCGCAAAGGCTGGCTGGGCAATGTTCTGGCCGATGGGGGAATCCCGGCATCCGAGAAAATCGGCAAGCATTCTTTCGATTATCTGATCCAGGTCAAAGGGATGAACAACCTCCATTCCGATGAACGAGCCACCCCCGGTCTCGCTTTGAATATAGCAACCTCGTCCCGCGGTTCCGACCATTTGCGGAGTCGGCCTGCCATCGACCTGTATCACCTTCCCGAGAGCGTGCTGCGCAAGATTTACAGCAGCCCGGTCCCCTACGAAGGCCCTCTCTCCTCCGATTCAATGGAGTATATTGGGAAACCCTGGCAGGTTTTTTGGCAGGAAAACTGCTACATGGCGGTTGATTCTATAGGAATCTGCAAATATCACACTACGTTTTTAGGGGCGACGTTGCCGAATTTCGAGGATTGGCCCCGGGCGATTTATCTCAACACGGGTCTTGAGCTGACCCCCAAGGATATTTGGGACGCTGCCGAGCGCAGCAACAATATGGAGAGGCTTTTCAATTTGCGGGAGGGGCTGACGCGCTACGATCTGGTCAAGGGCGATATGCTCAATCATCGTTATTTTGATGAGCCTTGTCTCAGAGGAGCGCCGGATGTTATCGGCATCATGATCGATCGGAAGAAGTTCGACGTTATGGTTGATGAGTTCTATGGACATCACGGCTGGGACAAAGAAGGCGTCCCGACGCAAGCAACCTTAACACGACTGGGGCTGGAGCAAGAGCCAACCCATTTGCTTTAGATAAAAACAGAGGAGAGAATAATGGAGAAAATTCTGACGGTTAATTACGAAAAATGCACCGGCTGTCGCCTCTGCGAACTCGTTTGTTCTGTTAAACATGAAGGGGTGTCCAACCCGTCAAAAAGCAGAATCCAAGTCGTGAAATGGGAGGATGAAGGCCGATATGTTCCGATGATCTGCCAGCAGTGCGAGGATGCGCCCTGTCAGAGCGTCTGTCCGGTGGGCGCCATTTCCCGGGACAAGGAATTCGGCTTTATGAAGGTCAATTACGATGTCTGTATCGGCTGTCGTTCGTGTGTCAGCATCTGTCCCTTCGGGGCGATGAATTACAATACGATGGCGCGCAAGGTTTTTAAATGCGATTTATGCGACGGCGATCCTCAGTGCGCCCGGTTTTGCGAAGTAAAAGCTATTGAGTTTGTCACGGCGGACAAGGTCAGTTCGCTCAAGAAAAGAGAGGGCGCCGCGCGTCAGTCTGCGGCGGGGAAACAAGCTCTGGCAATAGAAGAAAGAGCCTGACCGGCGGTTCACGAAAAGCGACTAACGGGCCCCCTCTTGGGATGACGGTAAAAATCGTCATCCCAAGAGGGGTTTTTTGTTTTACCGCCTCTTTTTCGGTCGCTGCGTTTCCGCAAGCTTGGGAGTTAAGGCCCGGCAACAAGTCCGCCCGTCCGGCAGAGTTGGCACTGAGCAGCAAGAAGAGAAGCTATGTCCATCGTTCCCCGAAGGCAGTTAAAAAAATTCGTGGTTTGAGTTGAGGTTTGTAAACAATAGCGTTTTTTTCTTGTAAATAGTTAAATATTTATATATTGATTCTTCATAAAATTATAGGAATAAGCACAACACTGTTTTTTAAAGAGGTGCACAATAGAAGAAACAATCTTTATTCGCAATGAGCGAATAATTTTTAGAAAAGAAGGCGACGGCGCCTACCTGTTTGATCCAGAATCCGGAAAGCTCGTGTATGCCAACAAGACCGGGGCGCTGCTCTTGGAGCTTTGCAACGGCAGCAATACCAAGGAGGAGATAACGGCTCAATTGGCCGCTGCTTATGACGTTCCTGGTGCACGGCTGGAACAGGACATTCAGAGTTTTCTGACCAGCATGCTGGGAATGTCCTTTTTGAAAAGAGAATCTGCAGACGCTGATACATTGTCACGATTTCGTGAACGCTAAAATAAATAAAGAAAGATGCCGGCGATTATTATGAGAGCAACCGATACCGTAAGGGGTCAAGATGAAACACCCAAGGCCGAAGGCGACCGCAGCGCCACGCCCTTTCGTTTCAGCCGGATTTTCGGCGCCCCGCCCCCTACGCCCCCGGACGCACCCGCTGTAGATGATCCCACCGCCCCCAAGAACGGCGGAAAAACACTTATCTTAAATAATAGTCTTGATACGGAATCCATTTACTCAGCACTGCAGGAATATATGATGGATGTCCGCGTCGGCATCGGGGATGGCGCTGGCGTTGGACTTGATCCCGCTATTCAAATGATCGCCAAAATAGTCGATTCACCGGAGGTTCTCGCCGGCATTAATCCGAGGATGCTCACATTTGCTAACGAGCAGGACTATTATATCCTGCAGCCGATCCACACCATGATCTATGCCCTTAAAATAGGATTGCGCCTGCATTATCTCCGGAAACGGCTTACGGAACTGGGCCTGGCTGCGCTTCTGCAAAACTTAGGAATGTTTCTGGTGCCGGATGCCATAATTGGCAAAACGGGCAGTCTGACAGATGAGGAGATTGCCGCCATAAAAAAACATCCGGAAAACGGCCGTGATCTCCTGCTGCCCTTCCAGAAGGACTTCCCCGCCGTTGTAGAGGCGGTTTATCAGCACCACGAACGGGAGAACGGAAAAGGCTATCCGCAGGGACTAAAGGGTGAAAAGATAGGTGAATATGCACAAATAATAGGTATTTGTGACTCGTATGAGTCAATGACCCATAATCGACCCCAGAAAAAGGCGCTGCTGCAATTTACCTCCGTCAGACAATTGATTGAAGCGAAAGAGCGATTGTTTGCGCCTCGGATTCTCAAGGTTTTTCTCGACGAGATGTCGCTTTACCCGGTGGGCAGCTACGTCAAGTTAAACAACGGGGCCATTGGCCGGGTGATAAAAACCAACAAGTCGCAACCAGTAAAACCCTTGGTAAGAATTATTTTCGACGGTCTGGGCAATCGGAGCGTCGAGGAAGAACACACGGATCTGTCAACCAGCAACGTTCTTAATATTGTTGACGTGGTCGCCGAATGGGAACTGCCCAAGTAGATGAAAGAACTGATCATTGTCATCGCCGGAATAGCAGTTGCGATAAGCGGGGATGAAAAGGCGGCTCCACTTTTGACACCGCTCAAAGGGCTCTTCCGCGGCTTTCTGCTGCCCAGAGGCGATGCTGCGACAGAAGTTGCCCTTTCCTATGAAAATTTTGTACATCTCCGCAAATTCAAAGCTGAACCCCTACGGATATCAACAGCCAAAGACAGAGAAACGACACGCATCATCAACCATGTCGCCAAGCGCTATCCGATATCGGAAAAAACTCTGCTGATCGGATTCTTGAACGGAGTGCTTGCGTACAATGTCCATTCACACAAATTTCATATATTCCTTTTCCGGTCGAAAGGAGAAAATTTCCTCATGGGCAGTTTGTACAAACTGCTTTTTATCCTGACTTCGTTGTTGATGGTGGACAATAAAAGGCTGCTGGTACACGGGGCGGGTCTGCGGATCAACCGTCAGGGGAATCTTTTTTTAGGGTTGTCCGGCGCCGGGAAAAGCACCGTGGCCGGGTACGTCCCGATTGGGGATGTGCTTTCCGATGATGCAACAGTGGTTGAAGAAAGGGGGGGGTTGTTCAAAATCCACCCATCCCCGTTTTCCCAGATTAACAGCCTCGCAAGAAAAGGGAAAAATCATTATCGGCAAGAATGCCCGCTGGCAAGGATTATCTTCCTGAAAAAAGCGGAACCGCTCGCCCTGAATAGGAGGGACAGGCAAGCAGCGCTGGCGGAACTGCTGCTCTTCCACATCCACTATTTCAACTTGATGGATCGGGAATTAAAGACCTCTGTATTTAATTGTTGCTGCGATTTGTGCGCGTCAATTCCCTCGTTTGATATGCATTTTCAGAAGGACAACAGTTTCCTTACACTGCTGTAAAGAAATGTTGGCGGAGCACTCAACTCCCTCCAATTGACAAACCGGCAAAGCCAACCGGAAAGCGCCCGCAATCAGCGGTCCCACAAATTGACAAGAGGCAAAGCGGAGGAGCGGGTCACTTCTATGTAAGCGGAGCGCTCCCGCGGTTGCAGACTCCTCCGGCCGCTGAGCCCTTTTGGCACAAGGTTCCTGCTGCAACTGTACCCGACAGGCAATTGGTGTTTGCGGCAGCCCCCGGTTTGCACGTGCTGATTTGCGCAGAGCCGCCTGTCAGGCAGAATTCGGACGCAAAATTCCCCGGTTTGCACTCCCCGCCGGTGGCCGCGGACCCCTGCAGGCACGCCTGCAGGGGAGACCCACCCGGCAAACAGTTTCCCCCTCCCGATATTGCGGCGCCGGTTCTGCATGGTTTTGCGGCATAGGCGGTGCTCCCGCTCAAATCAATGATGAGCGGCGGTTCATAGGGCAATTTTTTGCTGGTCGTCATAGGACTTTCACCTAAATATAAGAATCGTTGCTGCCCAAAACTCCTCGCCTTTGGCGAGTCAATATCTTCTTCACGTCATAACAATCAGGCCCTGTCGTTTAAAAGTTCTGAGCGCAATGATCACGTCCTTAAAACAAACGCCAGGGGAAACATCGCAATTTTCGCTGATAGTCCTGGCTATGTTTGCCGGACTGTTTTTTCCGTCGCACATCTCCCATATCCGCACAGCCGTCGGATTGAGGCGTATCAGTCCCCTTCCGGGACCGGAAAGAACCGGAAAAGCGTCGCCTTTGTGCAGTGAAACGCCGCTTTGTCTAACGGGCATTCCGTTTAACAAATCCTCTGTTTCATACCAACTCCAGAGCCCTTGCAGGTGTTCATAAACGTTTGCTGGCGTCGGGGACTTCGTTATCGGCAACATTACGGCTACCCCGCCCGCAATCGCCAGGAAATTTCTCCTTGCCCTTTTCATTAGCAATCCTCTCTCTGCTTATTCCAGGACTGGATTGACCGGCGCCCTCAATTTCGACCGTTACGGATTACTACGCCTCGCACCCCTTAAAAGCAATAAATATTTTCTCAGCGCATCCTCCGGGGGCAAACAATGTCGCCAATAACATACATAATAACAACTGGTTCATGAAAAAATTAACTTTTGATGGCAGCCCGGCCTCTCTTGCCACCTCAGAACCGGTTGCCTACGGCCCTTTGTCCTGGTACGCACTGAATCATTGCCGCCGTTTGTAACGAAGGAGCTTTTTTTCTACAGTACCCCCGGCATGCCGCCTACGGCCAGGGAAATCTCCGCAAAACAGAGCCGGTAATGGTAGATCGTCAAGTGGTAAGGATCCTTAATGTCTGAGTCAACAGCTTGATATCCTTTTACGAAAGATTTGAGAAGCCGTATCTTTACCGCCGCGTCAGGGTATCTTTCGCACAACTGCGTTCGGTGCCCTTCCTCCATAACCGCGATTAAATCCGCATTGACAACCATGTCATCTGTCAGCAACCTCGAGATATGACTGCCGCCTTCAATCCCGTTTTCTTCAAGTATTTTGACGGCAAAGGGGTCTGCCTGCTTCCCCTTCATGTCGATCAGAGCAGCAGACGAAACGGCTATATCCCTTCTCCCCTTCATTTTGAGTTTGTGCGTAAGTATGGCCTCCGCCATAAAACTTCTGACAATATTTGCGGTGCAGACAAATAAAACATTCATAAATATCCAGATCGCACAGCAGCCGCGGCGCTTTTTTTACAAGGTACCCGATACAGAACGGCAAAATAGAACTTGCTTTTTTCTGTTGGTCAATATAGCAAATTGCCGAAAGAAAAAGAACTGAAAATTTTACAGCAAAGGAAGCTGGCCGTCCCGCCTTTTGAAAAGAAGGGGAACAAGCCGGATACGGAGAAATTACTGGTGGGTGGATACTCTGACATAAAAATGACAGCCAAACCCTTGATTGTCCTCAGAGAGGAGTTTGACGATTGGGCGCTGCTGTTTAATCCCGACACAGGCAATACCTTTACGCTGAACCCTTGGGGGGTTTTCATCTGGAAACTGCTTGACGGCCAGCAGACCCTGGCGGCAATAACCGAGGCAATCAGGGAAGCGGCTGAGGACGTGCCGGCTGAGGTGGAAAGTCAGGTAGAAGAGTTTATCCGGGAAATTGCCAGACTTGGCCTCGCCGCCGGGGACGGAGAAATCGCTCCATGATGCGCTCCCTGATGAAAACGCCCCGCTCTGTTGATATCGAGATCACCAATGGGTGCAACCTGCGCTGCACCTATTGCAGCCATTTCTCGGCGCCTGGAGACGTTGGCCGGGATATGCCCCTGGACGACTGGCGGCGCTTTTTTTCTGAGCTCAAGCGCTGCGCGGTGATGAATGTCACCCTTTCCGGAGGAGAACCTTTTTATCGGCAAGATCTGCAGGCAATCATCGCCTCCATCGTCGAAAACAGGATGCGCTTTTCGATTCTCAGCAACGGCACCTTGATCAAACCGGAGATGGCAGCTTTTCTTGCCGCTACCGGACGTTGCAACTCTGTTCAGGTTTCCCTTGACGGCGCGCTTGACATTACCCATGACGCCTTTCGGGGCGAGGGAAATTTTGTCAAGGCCTTAGGCGGGATCAGAATGTTGCAGAAGTTCAATCTGCCGGTAACCGTGCGCGTCACGATCCACCGTAAAAATGTCCACGAACTGGAAGCAATCGCCGCACTGCTTCTTGAAGAGATTGGCCTGCCCTCTTTTTCAACCAACGCCGCCTCGTATATGGGCCTCTGTCGGAAAAATACCGAACAGACGCAATTGACCGTCGCGGAACGCTCGGCGGCGATGGAAACGCTGCTTGGCCTCAGCGATAAATACGGCAACCGCATCAGCGCCACCGCCGGCCCCCTTGCCGACGCGCGCATGTGGGCCGAGATGAAGGAGGCCGGCCGGGAGAAAAAGCCACCCATGGCGGGCCGGGGATTTCTGACAGGTTGCGGATGCCCGTTTCAGAGCATTTCTGTACGGGCGGACGGGGCCTATGTCCCCTGCTCACAGTTGGGCCACATAGTCCTGGGGCAAATCAATCGCGATGATCTCTGCGACCTCTGGCAAAATCATCCAGCGTTGTGGAATCTGAGAAACCGCAAACTTATTCCCCTTTCCTCGTTTGCACTCTGTCAAGACTGCCCTTATCGGGACTATTGCACAGGCAACTGTCCTGCCTTGTCCTACAATCTGACGGGCAAGGTCAACAGCCCGAGCCCAGACGCCTGTCTGCGCCTTTTCGAACAGCAGGGAGGATGTCTGCCGGAATGTTTGCTTAATCATCGGCCGGTGACAGCGCAATGACCAATAACGAGCCGGATGTAAAGCCATTTTACCCGCTGCGCCAGCTATATTTTTATCTGACCAGCGACTGCAATCTGCGCTGCCGTCATTGCTGGATAGAACCCCATTACCTTCCGGCCTCCCAATCTTCGTCATATCTGGATTCGGCGCTGTTCACGAAGATTCTCGATCAGGCGGGCGCCCTGGGGCTAAACGGGGTAAAATTTACCGGTGGCGAGCCGCTGCTGCATCCCCGGCTATCCGACTTGATCAGCGCTGTGCAAAAACGGGGATTGCGTCTCGTCGTGGAAACGAACGGCACCCTGTGCTCTTCTGAAATAGCCGAAAAAATCGCTTCTGTGGGAAACGCCTTTGTCTCGGTTAGCATCGATTCAATCGACCCGGAGGTGCACGAGTGGGTTAGAGGCAAAAAGGGTTGCTTCGACGAGGCTGTGGCCGGCATTAAAAACCTGGTCGCAGCAGGGCTGCGTCCTCAGATCATCATGACGGTCATGCAGCGGAATAAAGATCAGCTTGCGCAGATTGTCCGCATGGCTGAAGCGCTCGGCGCGGGCTCCGTCAAATTCAACATAATCCAGCCGACCGCGCGGGGCGAACAGATGTTTGCCGCAGGGGAAACGGTTGACATCGCTGAACTGATCTTGCTCGGCAAATGGGTGGACGAAGAGTTGTCAGCAACAACCAGCCTGTCTTTATACTACGATCAGCCGCCGGCTTTCCGCTCGCTGAGAAGAATGTTCAACGCCAAAACCGGTGACGGCTGTCACACCTGTGGAATATCCGGCATTCTGGGGGTGCTTGCCAGCGGCGCGTACGCCCTCTGCGGCATCGGCGAGACCGTTTCCGAACTTGTCTTCGGCGACGCCGGCCAGAACTCACTTAAGGAGGTATGGGAAACTTCCCCGGTGCTGAAGGATATTCGCGCCGGACTTCCCTCGCGATTTCGGGGGATCTGCGCAGAATGCCTTCTCAAAAACGTCTGCCTCGGAAGCTGCATCGCGCAGAATTACTACAGAGACCATGATCTCTGGGCGCCTCACTGGTACTGCGCAGAAGCCTATAAGCAGGGGCTTTTCCCGGCAACGCGGCTGCGGGGAAGCGAAAATCTCCCGTAGCGAGCACTATGAAACGCTAACCGTAGAGTTCCTTTACCTTGCTCCTGTCGATGGAGCCGTCCTCTTTTTTCGGCAAAGACTCGACAAACTCCACATAATTCGGCTTTTTGTAACGGGCGATCCGGGCGGCGACAAAATCGATCAGTGCCTGTTTAGTCAGATTGACACCCTGTTTTACCACACAGATCGCCTTGATCCCCTCCCCGAATTTCGGATCGGGCACACCGATGACGGAAACCTCAAACACGTCGGGATGTTCGAGGACAACCTTTTCCACCTCGATCGGGTAAACATTCTCCCCGCCCGGTTTGATCAGCTCCTTTTCCGCCTTGCGTCCGGCAAACCAGAGAAATCCTTCCGCATCGAGACGCCCCAGATCCCCGGTATGGTGCCAACCCTCGCGGAAAGTAAGCGCCGTCAGCTCCTCTTCGCCCCAATATCCCAGAAAGACCAGCGGTCCCCGGACCAGTATCTCTCCCACCTTGCCTGTTGCGACGGGACGGTCGAATTCATCGGCAATCATGACAGCGGACAACAACCCCGGGCGTCCGGCGGAGCCAGGTTTGTCGGTGTTCCTGGCAAGACAGGTAATCCCCATCGTTTCCGTCTGCCCGTAGATCATCCAGAAGTTGCCAGTGCCCAAATCCTCGAAACGCTTGATCGTTTCCGGGCGCTCCAGTCCATAGACATTCGAGAGCGAGGCAAGCGTGCAGTGACCGGCGTCCCTGGCATCGAGCAGTTGGGCCAGGATCGGCGGGAAGTCGCCAATCAGGGTAACATGCTTTCTGTCGATGATCCTGCCGCATTCGGCCGGATCGTACTTCGGCACGATCAAGTTGACCCCGCCCGCATGCATCGTGGTGAACGCCGCAATCAGGCCGCCAATATGGAACAGGGGCAGGATGTTCAGGTAAACATCGTCCCCGCTCAAGCCAATTGCGGCCATGCTTTGCAGCCCGCCGTAGATCATGTTGCCGTGGCTGAGCACGGCCCCGCGCGGCTTTCCCTGCACCGCCGCGGTGTGGATGATGACAAATGGATCATCGCCGCTCACGTCCGCAGCCGGCAATGGTTCGCTGTCCAAAAGAACCGAAAACGAGTCAAAGCCGCTATTCTCCGCCGCACTCATACTCACCCATTTTTTCACATCGGGGAAACCCGCCTTGAGGCCGTTGATCGTTTCGTGATAATCGGGATCGACAAAAACCGCCACCGGTTTTGTATTTTCAAGATTGTAGCCGATTTCCTCGACGGAAAGCCGGAAATTGATCGGCACCATAATCGCCCCGGATGCGGCAATCGCCCCGGCCAAAACAAAAAACTCCGGGCAGTTCTTGCTCAGGACGGCCACCCTGTCGCCCTTTTTTATTCCCGCCAGGGCAAACCATCCCGCCGCACGCTCGACCATCGTCAGCAGCTCTGCGTATGTTATTTCCCGCTCCTCAAAAACAACCGCCGGCTTGTTGGGAAAAAAGCCGGCATTCCTTTTGAATACATCATAAACGGTAAAGTCCTTCAGTCCCATAGCTCCACTCCTTATCTTTGTTTATGTCAGCCAGCGCTTCCGCCGCTTATAGTGCTTCACGTCCCTGTAGCTTTTTTTGCCTACTTCCGTCAAGCCCAGATAGAACTCCTGAATGTCGGCATTCTGTTCCAGTTTGGAGGCCTCATCGTCGAGGACGATCCGGCCGTTCTCCATGACATAGCCATGATCGGCGATCGACAGGGCAAGCCGCGCGTTCTGCTCGACGAGGAGGATCGTCATTCCCTCTTCCTTGTTGATCTTTCTGATGATCTCGAATATTTCGGCAACGAGCAACGGGGAAAGACCCATCGACGGTTCGTCTAACAGCATCAGTCGGGGCTTAGCCATCAGTCCCCGGCCGATCACGAGCATCTGCTGCTCCCCCCCGCTGATGTAGCCGGCCAGCGTCTCTTTCCGCTGCGCCAGACGGGGGAAGTAATTGTACACCTTCTCGATATCCTCTTTCATCCGGCGGGCGCTTTTGTTGGTATGCCCCCCGACTATCAGGTTTTCCTCGACCGTTAAATCGCCGAATACCCGTCTTCCTTCCATCACCTGAAAGATCCCCTTGCGGACGATCTTCTCCGGCGAGGTGCGGTCGATTCGCTCCCCCCGAAAATTGATGAAACCGTCCGTCACCTTGCCGTTTTCGGAAGAAAGCAGACCAGAGATGGCCTTGAGCGTCGTGGTCTTGCCGGCGCCGTTGTTTCCGAGGATCGTCACGATCTGCCCCTCGCCCACCTGCAGCGACATCCCCTTCAGCACCAGAATGACGTTATGGTAGATCACCTCAATGTTGTTGACCAGCAGTAACGGCTCCACCTATGCCCCCAGTCTGGAAAGAGCGAGATCCGCCTGCCCGAGGTAGGCCTTGATCACCTGTTCGTTCCGGCGCACCTCCTCGGGTTTTCCTTCGGCGATTTTTTCCCCGAAATCGAGCACGCAAACCCGGTCGGAGATATCCATCACCACCCCCATGTCGTGTTCGATCAAAATGATGGTCACACCCCATTCCTCGTTGATATCGAGGACAAAGCGGACGATATCCTCCGTCTCTTCGAGATTCATTCCCGCCGCCGGTTCGTCGAGCAAAAGCAGTTTCGGCTTCATCGCCAGCGCCCGCGCCAGCTCAACCCTTTTTTGCAGGCCGAACGGCAGGGTATGGACGACGCTTTTGCGGATCTGCTCGATCTCGAGAAAATCGACGATCCGTTCCTCGACCTCCTGCCGTAGCGTTATCTCTTCACGGCGGGTTTTCCCGTAATATATTCCCCCGGACATAAAGCCCGATTTGAGATGAATATGATGCCCCAGCTTGATATTGTCGAGGACGGTCATGTGCTTGAAGAGTTCCACGTTCTGAAATGTCCGGGCGATCCCCAGAGCGGCAATCTGATGCGGCTTGAACTTAAGGAGATCCTGCCCTTCGAAGATGATTTTTCCCCGGGACGGCTTGTAAAACCGGTTGATGCAGTTCAAAAGACTGGTCTTGCCGGCCCCGTTCGGCCCGATGATCGAAAAAATCTCCCCCTTCCGGACGTTCGTACTGACGCCGTCGAGGACGTTCAAGCCGCCGAAACCGAGGTGGAGATCCTCTATCTGAAGTTGAATGCCGCCTTCTTCGGGTTCTGTCATCTGTCAACTCTCAACATGCTCTACCCTGACTTTTGTCTTCATCTGAAATTCCTTGCCGTCCCGGTAGCGGATATTGGACTCTACCTCCAGCTCCCTTTTATCGCCGTACAGGGCGGCGATCAGATCCTTGTATTTCTCGGCGACAAAGCTCCGTCTCACCTTGCGGGTGCGGGTAAGTTCCTCGTCATCCGCGTCCAATTCCTTGTAAAGCAGCACGAACCTTTTTACCCGGGCGACCTTGGGCAGGGTCTTGTTGATCTTGGCCACGTCTTTGGCGATGAGTTCATAGACCCGTTCTTTCTGGGACAGATCCGCAAAAGTCGTATAGGGAAGCTGGTTGTTCTCCGCCCATTTGCCGACATTGTTCATGTCGATGCTGATCATCCCCGTGATGAACGGCCGATCCTGCCCGATCACGATCGCATCGATGATATAGGGGCTGAACTTGAGCTTGTTTTCGATCAACTGGGGAGAAAACCGGCTGCCGTCGGCCAGTTTCATCACATCGGCCATCCGGTCGATGATGACGATCTGGCCGTCTTCATCGACAATCGCCGCATCGCCGGTATGAAACCAGCCGTCGGTCAGGGCTTTTTTTGTCGCCTCGGGGTTCTTGTAGTAACCGATGAAATTGGTTGGCCCCTTGACGAGCATCTCGCCTTCGTCCGAGATCATCACCTCCAGACCCGGAAGCGGCTTCCCGACCGTATCCAGACGGATGGCGTCCGTGCGGTGAATAATGACCCCCCCACAGAGTTCCGTCATCCCGTAGGCCTGCTTGATATTGACGTCAAGGGCCTGAAACATCTTGAATATTTCCGGGCCAAGCGGCGCCCCGCCGGTATAGACATTACGCACCCGGGCCAGCCCCAGGTAGTTCTTCAGCGACCGGAATAAAAGCCAGTAGGCAACCCACTTGAGAAACCCGAGGTAGAGCGGCGGCTTTTCACCCTTCAGCTTGCAATCAACCACCCTGTAGCCGACGGGCAGTAAAAACTGGAAGGCCTTGCGCTTGATCCAGGCGGCATCCTGAATTTTCACCTGCACATCTGAGCACATTTTCTCCCAGATTCGCGGCGGCGCCAGCATAATATCCGGCGCTATTTCCCGCATATCGGTCTGCGTTGTCTCCACCTTCTCCGGGAAATTAACTGTAAATCCCGCAGCCAGACTCCAGTAAATTGCGTAGTGCTGCTCACCTATCCAGGAGAGGGGCAGAAACGAGACGTAGTTGTCCCTTTCCCGCGCCTGATCCACCTCATCGAGCAGCAACCCGGCCGCGACCATGCTCCGGTGGGTGATCATGCTCCCTTTCGGCATGCCGGTTGTCCCGGAGGTGTAGATGAGCAGGCCGACATCATCAGGAGAAACGCCGTCCAGAAGGGCGTCGAAAAGCTGCGGCTCTTTTTCAGCCAGCTTAACGCCTGCCTTCTGAAGATCCTTCAAAAAAACGATCCCGGGGTCGTCATAGCTCCTCATCCCCTTCGGATCATCGACAATGAGCCTTGTGATTCCGGGGCATTTATCCTTGATCGCCAGAATCTTGTCGGCCTGTTCCTGATCCCCCGCCACAACGAAGAGCGAATCGGAGTGGTTGATGATGTATTCAACCTGTTCGAGGTGGCTGTCCGGGTAGATGCCGACCACCACCCCGCCTAAGGACTGCGCGGCCAGTTCCGCGTAGAACCATTCGGGCCGGTTGTCGCCGATGATCGAAAGCTTGTTTCCCTTCCGGAAACCGAGCTGATGGAGCCCCAGGGCGATAGTTTTTACATTTTCCCAGTATTTACGCCAGGTAACCGTCTGCCAGATGCCAAACTCCTTCTCGCGGAGGGCCACCCTCCCGTCGCCAAAACGAAGGGCATTCTTTTTCAATAATACCGGAAGCGTTACGTTTTCCATTTATCCTGCCAGACCGTTTAACCACGTGGGGGCGCGGCACGCCGTGCCCCCATGAAAATCTTCTAATCCAGGCGCACCCAATCCGAGATCGGATCAAATTTCGCCGTTGCCGGATTTCCCCGGTAAGCACGTCCGACCGGGATGCTGTTATCCCTGACCGTTACCGGCGGCATCAGACCGCCGACGTCAAAGTTCTTGATCGACTGAAACGCCTTGACCAGATTTTCGGGATTGTTGAAGCCGCCCTTCATCTTGTCTGCGCGTTTAAAGCTTTCCACGAAAAGGAGCGTGGACATGTAAACCGCCATATAGGACTGCGAGCGGTACTGGATCTTCGGGTACTTCTTTTTCGTCCACGCCTGGATCTTCTTGATCTCCGGGATATCGCCCTGGTAGTAGAACGAATACGCGGACACGCCCGTGTATTCGCCGGCAAGCGGGCCCAGTTCATTGAGCAGCTGCTGCTCGGTTGACCAGAACGTCCCCATGAACTTGATGTTCATCCCGTAATCCTTGCTCTGCTTTACGACCGAGGCGATCGGATTGCTGACGAACCCCTGGAAGATGCAGTACTCCACCTTCTTGGTCTTCATGTCGAGAATTTGCGTCGCCAGATCGACGCCGCCGACCTGCGAAATTTCTTCGGCAACCAGTTTCAGCCCCAGCTTTTTGGCCATCTCCCGGCCGGCAGCAATCGGTTCCCTGCCAAATTCTGTATCACTGTAAAAAAACGCGAGATTTGCGCCCGGCTTTTCCTTGGCAATGTGTTTCAGAATAACGCTGAACTGATCGACATAGGTGGGCCCGGGCAGGAAGAGGTACGGATTGACCTTGGGTCTCGCCGCCTCCTCGGCAAAGGTATAAGCGCTGTACAGCGTCTTGTAGCGATCCTTGATTTCCGGTCCCAGCGCCTTCGTCATTCCAGTGCTCTGGCCGAACGCGACCTGTGGCTTATGCTGGGCGTACAAACGCTTGAAAGCGGCAATCCCGACATCGTCCTTGTACTCGCCGTCGGCCCAGAAATACTGAAGCTTTTTCCCGTTTATTCCGCCGGCTTCGTTGGTCATGTCAACCACATCCTGCATAGCGGCCGCCCCTTCAATCCCGGCGAACGCAAACCGTCCGGTATAGGGATGTACGGCGCAGATCGTCGGCAACTGCTCGGCCATCGCCATACCCGCCATGCCGATTAACAAAAACGCACTCATAACGCTGATCAATGTTTTCTTCACCATCTCTCCCCCTCCTTAATCAAAAAAAATCTTCCCGTTGTTTCCAGTTTTGCAAACCCGCTGCCCTGTTCACTTCTCCTGGAACATCAATAAGAAAAAGGCCAGAGCAGAAAAAACTTCTTAATCCGGTTCCAGATTTCCACCAGCCCCCGTGGTTCAAAAATAAGAAAACTGACGATCAGAAAACCAAAAACCACCTGCTTGAACGGGACGATCAGGCTCGCCATTTCCGGTGCGGCCTCCTTGACGATATCGGAAAGCACACTGAGAATCTCCGGAACCAGCGTCATGAATACGGCGCCGAAAACAGACCCGATTACGCTTCCCAACCCCCCGACAATGATCATCGCGAGATACTCGATGCAGACCATGAACGAAAACTGTTCCGGAACCACCACCTTCAGGAAGTTCACCAGGAGGGCGCCGGTCACGCCGGCGTAGAAAGAACTGATCGCAAAGGCGCTCAATTTGTAGCGGAACAGATTGATCCCCATAATTTCGGCAGCCAGATCGCGATCGCGCACCGCCATGAAGGCCCTGCCCATTTTGGAGCGGATCAGGTTCCGCGCGTATCCGACCCCCAGTACAACAAAGAAAAGGGTAATCCAGTAAAACTTCCGTTCGTTGTCAAAATGCAAGGCGCCGATTGCCGGGGGCGGAATGTGGATGCCGGTTATCCCCTTGGTCATCGATTCCCAGTGGACGAAGATAAAACCGAAGATGAACTGGGAGGCAAGGGTGGCAATGCAGAGATAGAGCCCCTTGACCCGGAGCGACGGAATGCCGATCAAGGCTCCGGCCAGCGCGGAAGCCATTCCTGCCAAGGGAACGGAAAGCCAGAACGAAAAACCGCAGCGGGTAACGAGAATCGCGGATGTGTAGGCGCCAACGCCGATAAAGGCCGCGTGCCCGAGGGAAATCTGACCGGTGAAGCCCGTCAGCAGATTGAGACCGACCGCGCCGATCACCGCAAATCCGATCATGTTGGCTATGTACAGCAGGTGGTTGTTGGCGAAAAAGGGGAACAGCAGCAGCAACACAAACAGCGCCGCGACCCAGAACCTGGCGAAAAGAGACGGGAAGATCGCCTCGTCGCTGATGTAGTTTTCCTTGAAATCTCCGGAACGCATAACCCTCCCCTAAACCCGCTCGATTGTCACTTTTCCGAACAGCCCGTACGGGCGGATCATGATGATCAAAAGGAGGATGACGTAGGGCGCGATGTCCTTCGCGCCGCCTCCTACCAGCGGGTCGATATAAAAACCCGTCAGGTTCTGCAGGATGCCGACGATAAAGCCGCCCAGGATCGCCCCGCCGATGCTGTCCAGCCCGCCGAGGATAATGACCGAAAGCACGGCCAGACCGATATCCCCCATGTAGATGTTGAGGCCGCTCATGTTGCCGATGACGACACCGCTGATGACGGCGGCAATCGCCCCAAAGCTCCACGACAGGGCAAACACCTTCCTGACGCTGACGCCCATCGAAAGGGCTGCCTGCTGATCGAATGCAGCCGCCCGCATTGCCACGCCGGTACGGGAAAATTTGAAGATCGCGATAAAGACCGCCATCGTCGCGATCGCGAACAAAAATCCCCACAAAAGCCCCGAGGGAACGACAACCGGCCCCAGCAGCAACGGTTTGGAGGGGAATATGGGCGGAAAGGCCCGGTAAACCGGCCCCCAGATCATGTAAGTCAGCCCCTTGAGGATCACCCCCAGACCGATCGTTACCATGATGACCGAAATGACCGGCTCTCCAATCATGGGCCGTAGAATGAGCGGCTCGATAACCATTCCGAGCAGGACGGCAAAAACGATCGTAATGATAAACGCCAGGTAAAATGGCAGGTGAAATGAGGTAAGGGCAGTGAAGCAGACAAACGCCCCGAGCGTCATGAACTCTCCCATTGCCAGATTGAGGATGCTGGTCGCCTTGTAAATGAGAACAAAACCCAGGGCGATCAGCCCATACACCCCGCCTGCGGCGATACCGACAACGACAATCTGGAGCAGCACCGAAAAATCCATTGCGACGGTCTCCACCATTGGATAAGGTTCTGGCAATTAATGATGCATTTCTACATTCAAATGTATGTAAATAAATGAAGCACGCTGCTGTGAAATGACAACGTGGAGGCGGTCAATAGCATTGCCCGCTCAACCGTGTCAAGAAAAAAACATCTTTGGCCTCACAACCGTCGCCCCCAAAAACGGCTTGCCCGACGCAAAGCGCCGTGTTAATGAAAGGGAAACAGCCTTTTTGCAATATCTGGGCTTATGCATCAGGGAGGGGGAAATTCCATCATGGCCGAAAAATTCATCAGTCTCCGAAATCTGCATTTTTTGCTGTATGAGGTGTTTGACGCGGTTGCCCTGACACAATACCCGTATTTTGAAGATCATGGCAAAGAAACCTTCGACATGGTTGTCGATACGGCCATGCGCATGGGCAGGGAGATGCTTTTCCCGGCGTTTGGCGAGATGGACAAGCAGCCGCCGGAATTCAGGGATGGAAAGGTTTTTGTCCATCCCCTGGCCGCGCAGATCATGAAGGCCTGCGGCGAGGGCGGCTGGATCGGGGCGCAGGCTTCGTATGAAATGGGCGGCCAGCAGATTCCCAGCATGATCATGACCGCCTTCCGCGGAATCTTTGGCGCGGCAAACTACTCGGCTTCCGTCTATCCGTTTCTCACGACCGGCGCCGCCGGGCTGATCGCCTCTTTCGGCTCACCGGAACTTATTGAAGCCTATGTCCCGAAAATGTTTGCGGGTGAGTGGCAGGGAACAATGGCGCTGACAGAGCCGCAGGCCGGATCCTCCCTAACGGATATCGCGGCCACTGCCTTTCCGACCACAGAGGGCTACTATAAAATAAAAGGGCAGAAAATCTTTATCTCCTGCTCCGAGTACGAATCAACGGAAAACATCGTGCATCTGCTCCTTGGCCGGATCGAGGGGGCGCCTCCCGGCGTTAAGGGGGTTTCCCTCTTTGTCGTCCCCAAGCTGAGACCGGAGGCGGACGGAGGTCTGACTGCCAACGATGTGGCCTGCATCGGCATCTATCACAAACTGGGCTACCGGGGCGCCCCGATCACCCAGCTTGCCTTCGGCGACAACGACGACTGCCGCGGCTGGCTGGTCGGCGAACCCAACCGGGGGCTCTCGTGCATGTTCCAGATGATGAACGAGGCCCGAATCGACGTGGGCATGGGCGCGGCGGCGATTGCTTCGGCAGCCTACTACGCGGCGCTCGAATATGCCAGACAGAGGCCGCAAGGCCGCCCGGTGCAGGCGAAAGATCCGCTGACGCCGCAGGCGCCGATCATCGAACATGCCGACGTAAAGCGGATGCTGCTTTTTCAGCGCGCCGTGGTCGAGGGGTCGCTTTCCCTTATTTTTCAGTGTTCCCGGTACGTAGATTTGTCCGCTGTCACCGCCGGGGAAGAAAAAGAACATTACGAACTGCTCCTCGATCTGCTCACCCCGATCGCCAAGAGCTATCCGGCAGAGATGGGCATTCTCTCGGTCAGCCAGGGTCTCCAGTGCCTTGGCGGATATGGCTACTGCGACGAGTTTCCGCTGGAGCAGTACTACCGGGACGTCCGGATCCACCCGATCCACGAGGGAACAACCGGCATTCAGGGGATGGACCTGCTGGGACGCAAGGTGATCATGAAAAACGGGAAGGCGTTTAGGTTGTTCCTGGCCGAGTTGGAAATGACAATCGCCGCCGGCAGGGCCGTTCCCGAGTGCGAGAAATTCGCCAGTTCCCTTGCCGAAGCAGTGGAAGTTCTGAAAGAAATTACCTTATCTCTTGCAGGTCTGGCGCTGAAAGGCAAAATCGAGCTGTTTCTGGCCGATGCCACCCTCTATCTTGAGCTCTTCGGCATCGTCACGATCGCCTGGCAGTGGCTCTTGCAGGGGCTGAAGGCGACCGAGGCGCTCGGCAGGGCAACCACGGAGGCGGAAGCTAATTTCTACCGGGGCAAGCTGCAAACAAGTCGCTACTTTTTTGCCTATGAACTCCCGAAGGTAAAGGGCATCGCCCCCCGCCTCATGGAAAGCGCGGACGGCCTCACCGTGCAAATGAAACCGGAGTGGTTCGAGTAGCATTCTCTGGAGAGAAGGAGAGGCATTATGCCCGATATCGACGATTTAAAAGAGGCTGAAAAATTCGGTTTGAACACCCCCCAGTCCACCGAGGGATTTTTTCTGAAGGGGGCTAATTCCCTGGGTTGGGGAATGAAGAATCGCCTGGCCCGTATCTTCAATCCCACAAGCGGCCGCACCGTGATGCTGGCCATCGACCACGGTTATTTTCAAGGCCCCACCTCCGGACTCGAGCGCATAGATCTCGGCATTGTTCCCCTCGCCCCTTACGCGGACACGCTGATGCTGACCCGGGGAATTCTGCGCTCGGTCATTCCGCCCTCCATATCGCAATCCATTGTGCTGCGCGCATCCGGCGGCGCCAGCATTTTAAAGGAGCTGTCCAACGAGGAGATCGCGCTGGACATCGAGGACGCAATTCGCCTCAACGCCTGCGCCCTGGCCGTGCAGGTGTTCATCGGCGGCGAGTTCGAGCGCCAATCCATTATCAACATGACGAAGCTGGTGGACGCCGGCACGCGGTACGGCATTCCCACGCTGGCCGTGACCGCAGTGGGCAAAGACATGGCGCGGGAAGCCCGGTATTTCCGGCTTGCCTGCCGCATCTGTGCGGAGCTGGGCGCACAGTACGTGAAGACCTACTATGTGGAAGAGGGGTTTGAGACGGTCACGGCCTCCTGCCCGGTTCCCATCGTCATGGCGGGCGGGAAGAAGATTCCCGAGCTCGACGCCCTGACCATGGCGTATAAAGCGGTGCAGCAGGGCGCAGCCGGCGTGGATATGGGCCGCAACATCTTCCAGTCCGACGATGCGGTGGCGATGATCCAGGCGGTAAGAGCCGTGGTGCACGAAAACGAGACGCCCGCCAAGGCCTTCGCGCTCTACCTGTCGCTCAAGAATCGGTGAAGCGCGATGCAGGTCGCCATCTGGCACAACAACTCGGACATTCGGATTCAAGAAGTGGATACGCCTGTGCCCGGCCCCGAAGAGATGCTCGTCAAGGTCCATGCCTGCGGCATCTGCGGCAGCGATATTGTCGAATGGTACAGGCTGCCGCGCGCCCCCCTGGTGCCGGGACACGAGATTGGCGCCGAAGTGGTCCGAGTCGGCAGCTTGCAGACGAAATTCCGGGTGGGCGAGCGCGTCTTCATCGCGCCCAAGGTGCCCTGCCTTGAGTGCGACTATTGCAAGGCCGGGAAATATCCGCTCTGCACGGGGGTACAGGAGCGCCTGCCGGGGGGATTTGCCGAGTACATCCTCGTCCCCCAAGTCTTTATCGAGCGCGGCGCCTGTTTGCTGCCGGAGCGCCTCTCCTTCGAGGAAAGCACCTTCATCGAACCGCTGGCCTGCGTGTGCCATGCACAAGGGCTTGCGGGCATTGAGCAGCGCCACACGGTCATGGTCATGGGATGCGGCATGTCCGGGCTTTTGCACGTAAAGCTCGCCAAAGTCAAGGGATGTCGAGTAATTGCCACGGACATCAATCCCAGAAAACTTGCCCTTGCCTCGCAAAACGGCGCGGATATTGCGCTGCTCGCGAATGGCGATGTTCCCGGGGAAGTTGTCAGGCAGAACGGTAAAAAAGCCGATGTCGTCATTGTCTGCGCGTCGCCTCTGTCGGTCATCAACCAGGCATGGGCATCAGTGGACAAAGGGGGAGCGGTCGCGTTCTTCGCCGTGCCGAGCCCGGAAAAACAGGTAACGATTCCCCTGAACGACTTTTGGAGGAAAGAGATACGGATTTTAACCTCATATTATTGCGGCCCGCCCGATATCGCGCACGCCATATCTCTGCTCGCAAGCCGCACCGTGAAAATCGGGGACATGATCACCCACCGCCTGCCCCTTGCGCGTATTCAGGAAGGATTTCAGCTTGTTCTGTCCGGCGAGGATTCCCTCAAGGTGATCATCCGGCCGCACGACCTCTGAGTGCCAGCCGGTCGGCGGGGCCTCCCGGGGTTATCCCGCTTGATTTTTCAGACGACGTACATCGGCTTATTTTCGCTAAGCCGCAGCCAGCCTTTGATTATGCGGTAAATAATCCAGATGCCGTCGGCGACAAGCGCAAACCATCCGACAACGATCAGCATGGTGATTCCTCCCAGCACGCCCCACAGCAGCCCGAACCAGAAGGTGCGAATCTGCCAGCGAAAATGACTTTCCAGAAACGTTCCGACCATGTCATCCTTTTTGACGTAGTTGAGCACGATCGCAAAGATGGCGGTGATGCCAACCAGAAAAAACGCGGCATACAGCGCATAAATGATTATCGTAAGGGTTTTTGCCGACCTCTCTCTTTCTGTGATCACCGTAGTTTCCATTGATTCTCCCTTCTGTAAGCGGCAACGCTAACTCGTCCGAGCTCCGCAGCCGCCCGGGGCTGTGCAGAAGCCATCCTGTTCGGCGATACTTCAATCAAAAACCGCCCCCGCCAGTTGCTCAACAAGCTGCGCCTCTGCGACAAGCGGAGTCAAGCGGTCATCGGCTGCATTGAGGGTTGCCACCGGTTCGTGCAAGCGTTGCTCAATTTCCACAAAAAGCTTCCCGAAGATCAAGGCAATCTCCTTATCCAGGCGATCCCGGAACTCCTGGCGCGACTGTTCCAGTTTCTGCGAGAAATCCTTAACGATACTTGACCGTTTCCAGAGCAATGTCACAGCGATGAGACCGGCGCCAACCAGCGCCAGGATGCCGCCGGTGATGTCAAGCACCACCAGTTGAGTGGCAAACGCAATGACTGCGCCCAGCGCCGCGATCCCTCCGCCGGTCAGCGATAGCGTTCCTATGTCAGACCCCTGAATCCCCTTATCGCCAACAATGTCTGCGATGCGCAGGTCTTGAAGCTGCTGCTGCAGGCGCAAGAGAATCTCGGCGCGGTCGGAATGCCGGGCCGAAAAACTCTCGCTTACGGTATTGCGGCGATGGGCAATTGCCTCAGTCAACTCGCTGAACATCGTCATCATCTCATCAGAAATATCCTTCGACACTCGTGCGGACTCGGCGTCAATCTCCTGTTTCGACACACTTTCAAAGTTGGCATGGAGCTCTTTGAGCCATGTCTTGACATCCTTGTCCCGGACAAACGGAATAGCCCGGCGCAAGATCGTTCCCACTCTTAAGCCTTCAGCGAAGTCGCGTTCCAAGCCGGCGGCAAGCCGGTCGTAGGAGACGCACAGGCTATCGACGGCCAAGCGACTGAGTGCATTGGCCTTTTCGCGACGCGCTTCCACCCGGGCGATTAAATTCTCGTAAAAAACCCGGTCATCGGCAACAGCGGCTTGTTCCTTCCGCAGACGCGCCAGCAGGCTGCCGACAATTTTGCCGGCCGTGTCCCGCGCCGCTTCGGCCTTCATCTGCCAGACATCCCCCGTCTCAACGGCGCTTTGGAGGAACTGCCGAAATTCTGCAAAACCACTATCCGATGTGCCTTCAGCTTCCCGCTTGGCCGAAACAGTGAAAACCACTGGATTCTGTATGTTTCTCTCACGTGCATACTGCTGCACCCGCTCTTTGTTGGTAGCGAGTTCCCGCTGCGTTGCAAGGTCGGCTTGCTGCAAAATAAAAACTATCTTCCGGCGCCAGTCCTTTCGAACAAGTTCCAGGAAATCCCAGGCGGTAGCGGTATGGGGATTCTTAGCCGGAAAGACAAACAAGACAAGATCGCTTTTTGGTATGTATTTCTCTGTAATGGTCTGATGATTACGAATAATCGAATTTGTCCCCGGTGTATCGACAATGGATATTTCCTTGAGGACCTTTTTCGGCAGACTGACCTTTTCCCAATGATCTCCGAGGATCGTCGTTGATCGCTCTTCCCCGTAAACCAGTTCCTGGATGCCGGCCGTGCATGGTTCAGGCGCAACCTCGCAGATCTCTTCGCCAAGCAGCGCATTCACAAAGCTGCTCTTGCCAGCCTTCACCTCCCCGACTATGACGAAAAGCGCAGCGGACTGAAGATGGGAAATTTGTTCGAAGAGAAACCGGGATGACTCCGCGTTCGAGCACTTTTCTGTCAGGGCTAAACACCTCTGGAGTAAATCGCGTATCGAAGCAAACTGTTTGTTCTGCTTAAGGCTCAATACCCGCGGCGCCATTGCTTTCCTCCGTATTGTATCATCGCGCTGACGCCGTGCTCAATCATGCGTGCAAGCAGTCAACTTGTCTGGTCAAGCCGCCGCCTCTGCCAGCGGCAGCGCTCACTAAAATTCTGTAATGATTTCGTTAATATCTGTTGCGTCTCCGGCCGTTATTTCAGAGGCGATTGCAGCTTGCGCAAGATAAGCCTCCGGATTGAACCTGCGTGTACCGTACGCATAAAAATTGAACACCTTTCCGGAACTTTGTCAATAGCTTTCATGAAAATTGGCTGCGTTTTCAATCAGGGAAATCCCGGAAGACTTTCTGAGGCCTTCGCCAGATGTTCTTTCCCCCATTTTATCTTAACACAATTATGTACTGCTGCCTTAAGCAGTGACAATTTCGTCCCAATAATATGTCAGCGTAAATCTTATCTAACTAATAATACAAGTAATTTATATTTGGCAAGATATTTGCTGCGTTTGCAGTAATTGGCATTAATCACTACGTCTTAAGGAAAGGTAACGAATTATGGTCAATCCAATCAACAGCATCCCCCTTACGGTGATCGGCGCCGGGTTATTATGGGTGGGCTGGTTCGGCTTTAATGCCGGCAGCGCCCTGGCTGCCGATGGCGTCGCGGTTAATGCGCTCCTCGCCACCAGCACCTCCGGCGTGGCCGCCGGGCTGGTCTGGATGCTGCTCTCCTGGCTGGACTGCCGTCCCAGCACCCTGGGCATCGCCACCGGCATGGTAGTCGGATTGGCGGCAGTAACGCCCGCTTCCGGTTTTGTCACGCCGCTTGCTGCTATGTTGATCGGCGCCGTAGCAGCGCCAATTTCCTATTATGCCATGCGTTTCCGGGAAAAGAGAAGATGGGACGAGTCGCTGGATGTCTGGGCCTGCCACGGTGTGGGCAGCACCTGGGGAATGATCGCCACTGGCCTGTTTGCGACAACAGCAGTGAACGCCGCCGGCGGAAACGGTTTCTTCTTCGGCAACCCCGGACAGCTCAGCATTCAGATTATTGGTATAGTGGCGACTGCCGCTTTTAGTTTTGGCGTTACCTATGCGCTGGCCAAACTGCTCAATGCGAGCATCGGGCTGCGGGTAACGGCAGCGGAAGAAGAGGTAGGCCTGGATACCAGCGCGCACGAGGAGCGTTCCTATTCATAAGACAAGCCGGCTCGAAGAGGAGCTTCCTCAATAAATATTTAGGGAGAGCAGAAATGTTAAAAAAATCGAGGCTATCATCCGGGAAGACAAGATTACGGATGTCAAAGACGCCTTAACTGAAATCGGCATCGTCGGGATGAACATGTTCGAAATTCGCGGGCATGGCCGGCAGAGCGGCATCAAGCTCGCGGGACGGTCCGGAACTTATCAGGTGGACATGTTGCCGAAGATTCAACTCAACATCGTTGTTGGCGAGCGCAATTTGGAGGACACCATCGCCGCCATCCTGAAATCCGCTTATACCGGCGAACCGGGAGACGGACTCATCTTCATCTCCCCGGTGGAGGAGATAATCCGCATCCGCACCAAGGAACGCGGGCAGGAAGCGGTTATGTATCCCGGCGACATTGACGAGAAAAAAGGGGTGGGCCGGGTCAAGAAGTAAAAAGGGACAGAGTTATTTTTTCAGAAGCCGCCGGTCTCCTGCGCTACGTCGCTTTCGAAGTCGGCTTCATCCCCGAAAGAATCCTTTAAATATTCACGGCGGAATGTTTCGGCAATCTGCTCAAGCGGGGCCTCGGCAAATTCACCGCGATACTTCAGGTACTCCATGTGTCTCCGCCCTTCCATATCGAACGGGTGATAAATCGAATCGCTGCGCCCGTCGAAATCAAGGGGCTTCAGCCGAAACCGCTGGCAAAGTTCGATATTGAAGGCGGGCGTGGCCTTGACCCAACCTCCATCCAGGAAAATAGAGGTGTACCCGTGCCACAAAAAGACGTCGGTCTTCATCTGGTCGCGCAAACGCTGGGTGGTCAGGTGATTCCGTACATCGGCAAATCCTAGCCGGGCGGGAATTCCCGTGGTACGGCAACAGGCTGCCAGCAGAATCGCCTTGGCCACGCACCAGCCGCGGCCGCTTTTCAATGTAGCGCTGGCACGGATTCCTTCGATCGACAGGTCAATGGAGTAAGGATCGTAGCGGATGCCGTCCCTGACGGCATAATAGAGGCTGACCGCCTGTTCGCGGTGATCTGCTGAATCGCCGGCATGTCCTTTTGCAAAGGCGGCAACCGCTTTGTCGTCATGGTCAATGGTCGCTGAAGGCTGTAGATACTGCTGTATTTCTGATTCCATAAACTTCTCCTTATACGAGGGACAGCTTTAATTTTTGGTCATTGCGGGAAGGCCATCGGCCGAATCAATCCGGTAAGTATTCGATAAATCATCAGATTGCTTCGCAGCTTCGCTTGCCGCAATGACACGAAGGGCAGAGGGAGTTCTCCGGGCTTGAATCATCGTTTCTCCCCCACTGGCCAGTCACGAGGCAATTGCCGGCAGGAGAGAGGCGAGGCCGGGGAAAAGCGCCCGTTCTTCCTGCCATTCATAAATCAAAACGGCAATATTCAGCCGCTTCAATTTGTCAATCAGCGAAGACTTCGGCAACCGGGGAAGAGCCAATATCAGCAGCGGATTGTCGGTTAGACTCAGGCCGCTCAGCAGAAGCTGCGTCGCCGCGGCGTGAATCTCCGCAAGAGTCGTATCCGTCCGAATCTGAAAGACCGCCCGGATCCGGCCGGCCCGGTTCATCACCGCCAAATCCCGGTTCCCGTCGTTTCCCACCCTCAGACCGGCCTGCATCATGATTTCGGCCAGATCCCGGACGACGAGGCCGTGGTCGCATTCGGCGCCGGTCTCCCTCTCCTGTTCGCGGTAGCGGGCGCCGAGCAGCTCTTCATGGAGACGAAATTCGCCAAAGAGCAGCTCTGCCTGCGCAGAGCTGGCGGCGGCAGTCTCCTTGATTTGGGCAATCTTTTGGACGAACTCGGCGATATGTCTGGCAAAACGAGGTGATTGCAGAATCCCGATGACGGCGACCGGCGTCTCATCGCCCCCGTCATCCAAGACCTCCCAGGTTCCCCGGTAGCTGCTTGTGAAGAGCGATTTCCCGATCCCCTTTCTGCCGCCGCCCAACTTGCCCCGGTGGACAACGAAGAGGCGGCCGGTGCGATCCTGGGCAAAGGCGCCGCCCATCCTTCTGTCAACGCCGCGGAGGGGGAAATTTATCTCGCAGGTAATCGCAATAGCGCTTCCAGGCTCCGGGCGGCCGCTCCCGAAGCCATTCCAGTAGCGGCTGTCGGCAATCTTGCGGGAGAAGTGCCAGATGCCGAGGCCCTCCGACCAGACAACCTTCGCCTGCTCGCTCGCCCCCGGATGGCCGAGCCGCACGGGAATCTTGGCGGACGCAAATGGCCGGAAACTCCTCACAAAATGTCCCTGGCAACGCTTGATCGCCGCCTCGTCGGTAATGACCTTCAGCATATAAAGAGGGACAGAGCCCCGACTGTTTTGACTATAACTCGATCTTCGCGCCCAGCAGCTTCAGGAACTGGGCAAGCCAATCGGGATGAGCCGGCCAGGCGGGGGCCGAAACAAGGTTTCCTTCCGTCACCGCTTTGTCAACGGGTATCTGCATATATTCCCCGCCGGAGCTTACGACATCGGGACCCACTGCCGGGTAGGCCGTTGATTTACGTCCCTTCAACACGCCGGCTGCCGCCAGTACCTGCGCGCCATGGCAAATAACCGCAACGGGCTTGTTGGCCGCAAAGAAATAGCGGGTAATTTCCAGGACGCGCGGGTTGAGGCGGATATATTCGGGCGCTCGCCCACCGGGGATAACCAGGGCGTCGTATTCAGCCTCCTTGATTTCGCTGAAGGTCTTGTTCAGGCCAAAGTTGTGCCCGCGCTTTTCGCTGTAAGTCTGGTCGCCTTCAAAGTCGTGAACGGCAGTCCGTATCACGTCGCCCGCGGCCTTGTCCGGGCAGGCGGCCTCAACGGCGTAGCCGACCGCAGCCAGCGCCTGGAACGGGACCATGACTTCGTAGTCCTCTACGTAGTCGCCAACCAAAAACAGAATTTTCTTTGCCATAGCGATTTCTCCTCCTTATTTTATTGTATTTCCGCTTGTTTCGAAGAGGTATATACCCAAAGCCGTTCTCTGCGCAAATATATTTATAACATTGCCTGCGGCGGACAAAAACCACCTTGTTATAGTGCTGTAATTCCCCGCACTGCGTCCGGACGTGCATCAGCAGGAAGGAGCCCAGGCGAAGACCGCCCGTGGCCAAGGAGTGGCTGCTGATGGTTAAAGCAAACCCTCCAGGACTGACCTGTCGGCGCTGAAATAAACCTCTTCCCCGATTCGCACCACCGGCCGGCGGACCAGCCGTGGCTCCTGCAGCATCAAAGCGATAAGTTCTTCAGGGCCAAGGCTGTCCCGATTCACGCCCAGCTTCTTGAAGGAGGGGCTGCGGAAGTTGAACATCTCCGCCGCCGGCTTTTCCCCCAAAAGTTCCACTATTTCCGCCCGGCTGAAGGGGTGCTTGAAAAAATCGCGGTCATTGATTTCCACCTGCTTTTGCGAAAGCAACTCCTTCGCCTTGCGACAGGTGGTTCAGCGTGCCCAGCAATAAAAATTAATTTTTATCGTCATCTTCACTTCCTCCTGCTTGAATTTATTGTGAAAAAACAGCTTGAACGGCGTCAACGTACGGTCTTGACACCTTATACACCAAATGTTAGTCTTATCGCCACGAAAACATCGCTCTGCCGTACGTTCGGTTGTCCCGAAAATCCCCTTAGCGTCATCGCAGCGAACCACCGCCGGGGTCAGCGAATAAACAGGAGGGAAAATGGCAGAAATTGCAGCAAAATTCTCCAAGACCAAAATTATCGCGACGTTAGGACCGGCCACCGGGAATGCGGCAACAATCCGTCAATTGCTCCGGGCGGGGATTGACGCTGTGCGTCTGAACATGTCGCATGGCAGCGGTGACTTTTTTGAAGGTGTTTTTGACGCCCTGCATAAAGCCTGCACCGAGGAAAACACCCCGCTTGCGATTCTCGTTGATCTGCAGGGGCCGAAGATCAGGGTCGGCGAAATTGCGGAACCGGGCATACTCCTGCAAACTGGTGAGCTGATTGAAATAACGACCAAGAATCTCCTCGGAACAAAGGAGATGATCTCCACGTCCTACCAGCCACTCGTCCAGGATGCCGCAATCGGGGACAGGATTTTAATCAATGACGGTCTTATTCAGTTGACTATAATCGAAAAGAAGGGCGAGAGCGTCATCTGCAGGATCGATGCAGGGGGTCTCGTTACCTCGAAAAAGGGGATGAACCTGCCGGGGATGAATTTATCAACCCCGTCCCTCACCGCCAAAGACTTCCGGGATCTCGATTTTGCGCTGCAGCACAGGGTTGATTACATCGCCCTGTCTTTCGTCAGAAGCGCCGCCGACGTTACGCAACTGAAAGACTGGCTCAGCGACCGGGGCGAAGACATCCCGGTTATTGCCAAGATAGAAAAACGGGAAGCCGTTGACAACCTCGACGCCATAATCGCCGCCGCCGACGGGATCATGATCGCGCGGGGCGACCTGGGCGTAGAGCTGCCGCCTCAGGATGTGCCGGTACTGCAGAAAATCATCATTCAAAAATGCAACGCCGCCGGCAAATTGGTCATAACTGCGACGCAGATGCTCGAATCGATGATTCACTCCCCGGTTCCCACTCGGGCGGAGGCCTCCGACGTTGCAAATGCCGTCTGGGACGGCAGCGATGCCGTGATGCTGAGCGGAGAAACCTCGGTCGGCGCCTTCCCGATAGACGTCGTGCGAATCATGAGGGACATTGTCCTCAATGCGGAGATGCATGCCGAAGACCGGAGGAATATCAAGTACCTTTCGCCTTTCGATCTCCAGGAAAAACTGTTTGACTCGATCGGGCATTCCATAGTGGCAATGAGCGGTCAGATCGATGCCCGGGCGATTGTAGTCTTTACCTTCGCGGGAAGAACCGCCAGAATTATCTCCAAGTACAGGCCCTCTGCCAGCATCATTGCGATATCCAACAGTTTTGAAACCATGAACCGCCTGTGTCTCCGCTGGGGGGTAACCTCTGTGTTTCGCGACCACTTTGACAAGGAACACCTTGCCATAGAGGAGGCAAAGGAATTACTGCTAAACCGCGGCCTGATCAAAAAAGGCGACCTCGTTATCTTTGCCGCCGGCGCGCCCTCTTCGGAAAAAAGCAGAACCAGTTGGACAAGGTTTGAAGTCATCTAAAAAGGGACGGCGCGGGAGGTTTATCCCGTGAGAAATTCAAGGCGCCCGAGGAGGGAGACGCCCCCGGAAAACCTTGACGCATTTTTGGAAGTATGCTTATCGAAACAGGGGAAAATCAGGCCAGCAGAGCGCACCCTTGAGCTTGCCTTGGGGGGATGAATATCCCGGGGCAGAAAAAAGAGTAACGGGGAGAGTTGAATGATTAAGACGCCAACGGCAGGCGATATTTTTTTGTCCTTTTTCCGGTTGGGATTGACGGCTTTTGGCGGCCCGGCCATGCTTGCCGAAATCCGGAAGATGGCCGTGGGGGAAAAAGAATGGCTCACCGAGGAATCTTTCCGCGAGGGTGCGGGGCTTTGCCAGATGATTCCGGGGGCGACGGCCATGCAGGCGGCGGCTTATGTCGGCTTGCGTTCGCGGGGGATTGGGGGCGCCGCCGCTTCGTTTGTCGGCTTTGGCCTCCCCGCCGTCATCCTCATGCTGATTCTCTCGGCCCTCTATACCCGCGCGCACGCGTTGCCAGCCGTCGTTTCGGCGTTCAGCGGCCTCCAGGCGGTGGTCGTGGCCATCGTCGCCCATGCGGCCTTCACCTTCGGCAAAACCTGGCTGAAGGACTGGAAAGGGGCGCTGGTTGCATTGGCCGCAGCCATAATGTTCGGCTTCGGCGTCCATCCCATTGGCGTCATTCTCCTGTCCGGGCTATTTGGGCTTGGGTTTTATTATCGCCAGACCTTCCCGACCAAGGCGACATTTGACGGCCAGAACTCCTTCTCCCCGAAGCCCCTGGCCTGGATAATCCTTGTTGCGGCAGGGGTCTTAATCCTGCTCTATCTGTTGAAGAGAGAATTATTCACGCTGGCCTTCCTGATGGCAAAGATTGACCTGTTCGCCTTCGGGGGCGGTTTTTCCTCGGTTCCCTTGATGTTCAACGAGGTGGTGTCCGTCCATGGCTGGATGGACACCAGGACCTTTCTGGATGGAATCGCCCTCGGACAGATCACGCCGGGACCCATTGTCATCACTGCCACCTTCATCGGCTATCTGCAGTACGGCCTGGCAGGCGGCATCATTGCCACTGCCGCGATCTTCCTGCCTTCCTTCGTAATCATCGCCGGAATGGTTCCCTACTACGATCGGCTCCGGACATCTCCCTGGTTCAGCCGGGCTCTGCACGGCATCCTGTTTTCCTTTGTGGGGCTGCTCCTTTCCGTAACGATTCGCTTCGGCTTGAAGGTCCCCTGGGAGGCGATTCGCATTCTCATCGCCGGTGGGACGTTTGCCGCACTATTCTTCAAGGTCAAGCTGCTCTATCCGGTACTGGCTGGAATAGCAGCGTCGCTACTGTTCTTGTGATGAAATGGATAAATAAAATTATGGAGGAGGAAACAATGAGCAAGGTAGTGGACATTACGGACGATACTTTTGAGGAAGAGGTGTTTCAGGCGGATTTGCCAGTGGAAGTGGATTTCTGGGCGCCGTGGTGCGGACCCTGCAAGATGGTCGGCCCCCTTTACGACAAGCTTGCCGAAGATTACAATGGCAAATTCAAGTTCTGCAAGATCAACGTGGACGAGAACCAGCAGACAGCGACCAAGTATCAGATAATGAGCATCCCGATGCAGATGTTTTTTGTGGACGGGCAGAAGGTGGACGAGATCCTCGGCGCGGTTCCGGAAAGTACGATCAAGGCGATGGTGGACAAAATCCTCGAGAAATTCCCCTCCGACGAAAAGGGCAGGCTGAAAACGCTGATCAGTTCATGGGCGAAAAGCAACGCACAGCATGGGCAGAAATTTTCCAAATGGCTGGAAAAGGCAAGCGAGACCAAGGGCACGCCGCTTTACGAAAAGGCGTTGGCCGCCTCGCAAGAGCTGGAGAAGGCGGGTCTCGGACTATCCCGGTTATTGGCCGATCTGTAAAGAAAAAATTTACCTGAGGAAAAGCTCCGGCAGCAGCGTGGAGAGCTGCGGGACATAGGTAATGATGAGAAGACAGGCCAAAAAGAGGAGGATGAACGGCAGCACCGCCCTGCTTATTTCCACGAGGGAGCGCCTCATAACGGCCATTGCTACAAAGAGATTGAGGCCGAAGGGCGGGGTCAGGAACCCCAGTTCGACATTTACGATCATGATAATGCCGTAGTGAATGTAATTGATATCGTACCGGTTGAGCGTCTCGGCCAGAATCGGTGAGATTACCACTATCGCCGTCACGATGTCCATGAGGCCGCCGATGAGCAAAAGCACGCCGTTTACGGCCAGTAGAAAGAGCCATTTGCTCTCGATGTTCGAGACGATGACCTCGGCAAGTTTTACCGGAATTTGCTCGACGGTCAGCATCCAGATGAAGCTCATCGCACAGGAGAGGATGAAGAGCAGCGATCCTGACAGGATCGCGGAATCCCTGCAGACGGAAAATAGCTGGCGCGGTTTCAGTTCCCTGTAGATGAAAAGTTCAACCAAAAGGGCGTAAACAACGGAAACCGCCGCTGCCTCCGTCGGGGTGAAAATACCCCCGTATATCCCGCCGAGGACCAGGAGGGGAAGAAACAACGCCCACAGTCCCTCTTTGATGATTTTTGTCCCCTCCGCGAGGGTGTAGCTATCCTCGGAACGCCATCCCTGTCTTTTTGCCCTGATGACGGAATAGGTCATCAGGACGCCCCCGATAAACAGACCCGGCAGGAAGCCGGCCAGAAAAAGCTCGGCAACGGAGACATTCATTACCAGTGCATAGAGAATCATCGGGATGCTGGGCGGAATCAAAATGCCGAGGGAACCGGCGGAGGTGAGAAGGCCGACGGAAAAGCGCTCCCCGTAGCCATCCTTGATGAGGGCCGGCATCATGATGCCGCCGATCGCGATTACTGTGGCCGGCGATGAACCGGAAATGGCCGCAAAAAACAGGCAGGCCAAAACGGAGGCCATGGCAAGTCCGCCGGTAAATCTCCTCACGCATAGCCTCATAACCGCAACCAGCCGTTTGGAGATGGCCCCCTCCGCCATGATATTGCCGGCAAGGATAAAAAACGGCACCCCCAGCAGGACAAAATTGTCCAGCCCATTAAAGAGCTGCTGGATGAGCGAGGTAAGGGGGGCGTGGGCGATAAAAATCAGATAAACAGCGGTGGTCGCCCCCAGAACGAGTGCGATCGGCATGCCTATGACAAGAAATATCAAAAAACAAAGCAAAACGATAGTCAAGGTCAAAGGCTACTTCCTCCTGATACGCGCGAAAGGCTCGTTTTTCAAAAACCCCCGGAAGTGCTGAAGGGAAAGGACAAAAAAGCGGAACCCCATCGTCGCCGAAAAAAGCGGAATCGGCAGATAGGGGATGAACATCGGCAACTGCAGCGCGGGGCTCTTGACGCCGAAGGCGCTTGTTTTCAAAATATGGATGGTCCCGTAGTAAACGAAAAGCAGGCAGATGACGCCCGAGATGCCGTATGCCAGGACCTTGAGCGCATGACTCGCCCGGTCGGGAAGATATTCGGACAGCGCCTCCATCGAAAAGTGGGTCCCGTACTTCACGCCGATCGAGGCGCCGAGGTAGGCGCAGAAAATCATCGTATAGTTCGCGAGTTCGCCGAACCAACTGAAGGTATAAGAGATCGTATAACGAAGGCAGGTTTCAACAGCCGTAAGCAGCGCCAGGCCGAGGAGGGCGAAGCCGACCATCCCCTCCTCGAACCTGTTGAGCTTCCTTAAAATACCATCCATCTTTTTGCCGGGTTACTTCTTCTTCGCGTGGAAGTCGATCTTTTTGAGGTAGAAATCGAACCATTCCGCCCCGTACGAGGCGCGGTACTTCTCCAACACCGGCTGGACGACCTTCTTGAAGGCCTCTCGCTCCCCGGCCGTGAGAACATGCACATCCACATTCTGGGCCTTCGCCTTCTCCAGGGCCACCAGCCTGTTTTTGGCGTTGCCTTCCCGGTTTACCTTGAGCTGCACCGCCGCAGCCTCCCGGAATATCTTCTGCTGAGGGGGGGTAAGGGATTTCCAGAAATCCCGGCTGACGACGGTTGGGCATTCGGTGAGAACATGGTTGGTGATCGTCGCGAACTTGTTCACCTCGGTGAATTTCATCATAATCGAGGTGAAGATCGGGTTATCCTGACCATCGATGACCTTCTGCTGCAGGGCGTTGTATATCTCCGGGAAGGGCAGGGGCGTCGGGTTTGTTCCCAGGGCTTTGAAGGTGTCGATCATCATGGGCGCTTCCAGCACTCTTATTTTCAATCCCTTTAAATCATCCGGATTCTTGATAGGCCGCTTCGAGTTGGTCATGTCCCGAAACTCGTTTTCCGTATAGCCGATAAAGACAAACCCCTTGGCCTCGGCATACTTCGCAAAACGTTCCCGGACATCCTTGTCATCGAGCACCTTGTAGGCGGTCTCCCTGTCCGGATAGACAAAGGGCAGCTCGATGATCCCGATTTCCGGAACAAAATTGGCGAGCACCCCGGCCGTGGCGGAGGTCATATGGAGCGTTCCGCCCTGCACCTGTTCGCACATCGACCGCTCGCCGCCGAGCTGGCCCAGGGGAAAGACCTGCACCTCGATCTCGCCATTCGTTTTTTCATTCACGTATTTGGCGAAAGCCACGGCGCCGTGGTGCTGCGGGTGGATCGGCGGTCCCACGTGGCCGTACTTGACGACAATCTTCGCCTCGGCGGAAAAGGCAAAACAAACCAGGGAAAATACTATTGCAACGATTACTGATACAGGTTTTTTCCTCACAGCATACCTCCCAACTATTCATAAAGTTTAAAAAATATTGCCCGTCTCTGACCAATGTCGATTTCCTGCCGGCAACCTCGTTACCCTTAACCAAGACGTCGTCCTTTGTCAATAAATTTATCTTTAGCTCGCTCCTTTTTCCCCCAGAGGGGCCGCCAGTTACTTTTTGCCTCTGCGTTGACCGCGTACCGAAGAAACTAATCTCGAAGGGCCCGTGCTCGAAAGCTCATCCAATATTTGCGATGCGGCGGCGTAAACTCAGGATTTTTTCGCAAGATTTTTCGTCAGGCGGTCAATGCCCCGGGCGGGATTCCCATGAAAATGAATCCGGATAATTTTTCTTCCCGCCTTCGTTAACGCCTGAAAATCCCCCAATGCCTGCGCCTTTTTCAAAACCCCAAAAGTCAGCGCTGACTCGGTGCTTCCCATTGCCTCGGGCACGGGCGCGTCTTCGCTGTCCTCAGCGGTAAACTGGACAAAAAGCCCCCGCCCGCTGTCTCCCTTGTGCAATTGCCCGGTCGAGTGCAGAAACCTCGGCCCATAGCCAAAGGTCGTGGCAAGCGAGAATCTCTCCACTATGACCCCCCGCAGCCGCTGTACGGCATCGTCAACCCAGGGCGACGGGGGAAGGTATGCCATAAAAGCCGCGTAAGCGCCGGGCGTTGCCTGTGAGAAAAATTCCTGCAGGACGTCCTCCGGGTAGGCGAGCGCAACCTGGCCGAAGACGGAAAAACCATCCGCCTCGACAACCGGCGCCTCTTCCAAAAGGACTCTTTCCTGGAGATATTTGTCGATCATCTGCCGTGCCAGCGCCTTGGCGGACTCAACATTGGGCTGATCAAAAGGATTCACCGCCAGACGCCACCCGGCGGCGGCAGTCGCCAGCTCCCAAAAGAGGAAAAGTCCTCCCAGATCATAGTCGTCGGCGATTGTCAAATCCACAACGGGAAATCCTGCCGCTGCCAGCGCCCGCAAATGGGGCTCCCCGATCGCATCGTTTTGCAGGCGGACGGAGCAGAAAACCCGGTCGGCGCCGTAGAAGGCGGGCGGGCCGGCAGGCTCAACGATCACCGGCAGGATGCCTTTCCCCTCCTTGCCGGTGCTTTCCGCGAGCAACTGCTCGATCCAGCCGCCCAGCGCGGCCAGCCGCTGCGAAAAAACAAAGGTCAACTTGTCTTGTCCCCGCAGCGCCAATTCGCCAAGACTTCCGCCCAGGAGGGCAGCCGCGCCGCTGTCAGCGGCGGTTTTTTCCAAGAGGCGCCGGATGTCTATTCCCAGCAGGCCCGCGGGAACCAGGCCGAAAAACGACAGGGCCGAATAGCGCCCCCCGATTTCCGGGTCGTTCAGAAAGATGTGCCGAAAACCGTTTTGTTGGGCTGTTTCCGCTAATTTGCTGCCCGGATCGGTAATCGCGAGGAAATGGGCGCCTGCTTTTTCCTTCCCGAGTTTTTCGGCAGTCAGGTTGTAAAAATACTTCATCAGCGAAAGGGTCTCGATCGTTCCTCCCGATTTGGTGGAAACGACAAACAGCGTCCTGGCAAAATCGAGGCAGGCCGCATGGGAGAGAATTGCCCCCGGATCGGTGCTGTCGAGCACCTCCAGATTCAGATAGCCGGCGGCGATTCCGAACACCTTGCGCAATACCTCCGGCGCGAGGCTGGAGCCACCCATCCCGAGCAGGAGGGCAAAATTGTACCCGTCTGCCCGAATCTCTGCCACCGCCTCCTCTATCTCGGCTATTTTCCCCGGCATCAGCCCGGGGCTGTCTAACCAGCCGAGGCGGTTGGCTATCTCAGTCGGCGCGGGTTTCCAGACGGTGTAGTCCTTCTTTGCAATCCGCTCGACAATCTTCTCGGCCACCAGCCTTTTACGGATATCCGCTTCCCAATCCCGAAATAATCCCGGGCGAAAATTCATCTTTGTTGTCATCCTGCCCCCATTTCCTGCGTTTACATCCTGAAGGTGGCCCGCCGGTGAAAACCGGCGACCCCTTGTTTGCATTTCCCTTAATCGGCTGTTTTCAGAAGGCGGCGCGCCTCCGCCGCCACTCTTTCCGCGGTGAGCCCGAATTTTTCATAGAGCACCTGATACGGGGCGCTCGCGCCGAAATGGTCGATCCCGAGCACCGCCCCTTTTGCTCCCACGTAATGCTCCCAGCCCAGTTTTGCCCCCGCCTCCACCGCCACCCGCGCCTGCACGGCGGGAGGAAGCACGGCATCCCGGTACTCCTCGGGCTGGGCGTCAAAAAGCTCCCAGCAGGGCAGGGAGACAACGCGGACGCGGATTCCCTCTTCGGCCAGGGTCTTCCCCGCCTGGGCGGCAAGCTGAAGCTCCGAGCCAGTTCCGATCAGCAAGACCTGCGGCTCTTCCCCCTCCGCCGAATCCCAGAAGACATAACCGCCGCTGCGGACTCCATCCGCAGCGCCTACCAGCAGCCGGTCGGCAACGGGCAGGTTCTGGCGGGTGAGGACAAGGGCGGTCGGACCACAGACGTTTTCAACGGCGAGTCGCCAGGCCTCGATCGTTTCATTGGCGTCGGCCGGGCGGATTACCGTCAGATTCGGCATCACGCGCAAACTCATCAGGTGCTCGACCGGCTGGTGGGTCGGGCCATCCTCGCCGACCCCGATGCTGTCATGGGTGAAGATGTAGATTACCCGGAGCCCCATCAACGCGGCGAGCCGCATCGAGGGACGCATGTAGTCGGCAAAGGTGAAGAAGGTCGCAGTAAAAGGGATGACGCCCCCGTGGATCGCCATCCCGCCGGCGATTGCCGCCATCGCGTGTTCCCTCACCCCGAAATGGATGTTTCTGCCCCCATAGCCCCACTCGCCGCCGCAGGCACCTTCCGGGAGGGTGACGCTCGCGGCGGGTTTTTGGAAATCGCCCTTTCCCTTCAACCAGGAAAAAGTGGAGGGGTTCAGATCGGCCGACCCGCCGATGAGTTCGGGAAGTTTTTCCGCCGCCGCCTGCAGGAACGCCTCGGAGGTCTTGCGCGTGGCAACATCCTTCGTATCGGGCAGGTAAAAAGGCAGCAAATCCGTCCAGTTCTCCGGCAGTTCTCCCTTCGTCACCCGGTCAAACTCCGCCGCCTCCTGCGGCCAGGTCTCGGAATAACGACGCAGCAGTTCTTTCCATTCCAGATGTTTTTTGGCCCTGTCTGAAGCCGCCTGCCGAAAACGGTCCAGCGCCTCCGCCGGGACAAAAAACGGTGGTTCCGGCGGCCAGCCGAGATTTGTCTTTGCGGCCTTCAGCTCCTCGGCCCCCAGCGGCGAACCGTGTGCAGAACTTGTCCCCTGCTTTTTCGGCGCGCCGAAGCCGATTGTCGTACGGAGCCGGACAAGCGAAGGTTTATCAGTTTCCTGGGCCGCCTCCTCCAGCGCCCGGGCGATCGCCTGTGTATCGTTGCCATCCTCGATTTCGATCACCTGCCAGCCCGAGGCCTCGAACCTTTTGGGGATATCCTCGGTAAAACAAAGGGCAGTCGCCCCCGAAAGAGAGATCCGGTTGTCGTCATACAGGACGGTCAGTTTTCCCAACCCCAGGTGGCCAGCCAGCGCGCACGCCTCGGCGGAGAGGCCCTCCATCAGATCCCCGTCGCTGGCAAAAACATAGGTGCGGTGATCAACGAGCGGGTACCCCGGACGGTTGAACCGGGCGGCGAGGTGCGCCTCTGCCGCCGCCATTCCGACCGCCGCGGCCAGCCCCTGAGCGAGCGGACCGGTCGTCATCTCCGTTCCCGGCGGATGCTGGCGCTCCGGATGGCCGGGCGTCTTGCTGCCCCACTGCCGGAAGGACTGGAGATCGTCCAGGGAAAGGTCATAGCCGCTCAGATAAAGGAGCGAATAGAGCAGCATCGAGGCGTGTCCGGCGGAAAGGACAAAACGGTCGCGATCCGGCCAGAGCGGGGCGCGCGGATCATGCTGCAAATATTTGGTCCAGAGGGTAAACGCCGCGGGCGCCGCCCCCATCGGCATGCCGGGATGTCCCGATTTGGCCTTTTCGATGGCATCCGCCGCCAGAAAACGAATCGTGTTGATACACGTTTGTTCCAATCCCCGTCCGTCCATTTTTTGCCTCCTTGGCAGATAAATGTTTTTTTGCCGGAGCAGAGTATAATAAATGAACTGTTTAGACAAGGGGGAGAACAAAAATTCACCAAAGCTTCATTGACTCCTGTGCAATAGTATGCAAGATTGCAGTAAATTGAAGATGCGTCTATCGTTTTTGCAGCATAATCCTACATCTGAAAAGGAGAAACGAAATGGGAGACAAGGGCGGCAAGAAGGACAAGGAAAAGGGGCAGAAGCAGTCTGCTGAAAAACAGAAGCAAAATGCAAAACACAAGCTTGATAAGCAGCCAAAGCGCAAGCCCTGACTTACAAGCAAGGGGTGAGGCGCCGCTGGGTTGACCCATTAGCCGAACCTGCCGTGTTTTCAGGCAAGATGATAACGGTTTAGTAAAAAAGGAGCATGACGATGGGAAAATCCATGTACAGCTATGGCAAGCAGGTAAAAGAAAAAGCACGCCAGCAAAAACAGTTGGAAAAGACGGCAAAACGCATTGCCGCCAAGCAGCAGAAGGAGAATCTGCAAACGGGCGCTCCCGCGGCAGACGCGGAAACAGCCGAACCGGCGCCGGAGGAGAAGGCAGAAAATTAGCTGACGCTGATTATTGTTGACCGGTCATGAGCATGGGGCGGAATGGTTCAAAACACGCGGTAAGCGCTGGTAAGAATATTTAATGACTGCAGATGAGCAAATAATTTCTCCGCCTCTTCGTCAGGATGCGGATGCCTTCCTGAAGCTGGCTCAGGCAACTATGCCCTTCGGGAGATATGCGGGATATCGCCTCGTTGATCTGCCGGAGCGCTATGTTGTCTGGTTTTCCCAGAAAGGCTTCCCGGAAGGGGAACTGGGGAAAATGTTGCGCACCGTCTATGAAATAAAGGTCAACGGGCTGGAATACCTGTTTGATTCGCTGAAGTGAGGGAGCTGATTTTTCCCGACAAAATAACAATATCTTTTCAGAGATAGAAAGGACAAGGGGTGCTGCAATCAATGAAAGTAATCGCCATTAACGGAAGTCCCCACAAAGAGGGCAACACTTTTCATGCACTAAGCATGGTCGGCAATGAACTTAAAGCCGCCGGCATCGAGTTCGAGATACTACCCATCGGCCATAAAATGATCCACGGCTGCATTGCCTGCGGAAAATGCGCCATAAGTCAAGATGAAAAATGCTCTATTCAATCTGATGAACTGAACGATTTAATACAGATAGTCAAACAAGCCGATGGCATTATCCTGGGCGCGCCTGTCTATTACTCGGGGATACCGGGTACGATGAAAAGTTTTCTGGACCGCATGTTCTTTGTCGCCGGCTCGAACGGGAATTTATTTCGTCATAAAGTTGCCGCGGCAGTCGTAGCGGTGCGCAGGACAGGCGGTTCTGCGGCTTTGGATAGTTTGACCCATTATCTCACCTACTCCGAAATGATCATTGCCACATCGCGGTATTGGAATGTGATACATGGCCGAACTCCCGGCGAAGCAATAAAGGATGACGAAGGGGCACAGATCATGAGGGTGCTGGGCAAGAATATGGCCTGGTTGTTAAAGATGCAGGAGGCCACTGCCGACAAAATCATGCCGCCCCCCAAAGAAGAGAAGGTGGTTACCAACTTTATCCGGTAAAAACCGGGGTCAGAGACAGATTGTTGCCGGTTTCCTTGGAAAAAGGCTTGACAACGTCGGCAGTGTGTGTCACAAACCGCTGCAGCGTAACACGGAGGAAATGATGTCGGAGCTGGTTCGTTTTGGGGTGTCCTTAGAAAAAAATCTCCTCGACAGGTTTGACGACCTGATCCGGGCAAAGCAGTACACCAACCGCTCGGAGGCCCTGCGGGATATGATCCGCCGGGAACTGGTCGAGCGGGAGTGGCAGGGGGGGTGCGATGTGGCCGGCGCCATCACCCTCATCTACGACCACCACAAAAGAGACATCATGTGCCGGGTAACCGATACCCAGCATGACTTTCAGGAGGTGATCATCTCTACCCAGCACATCCACCTCGATCACCATAACTGCCTGGAAATATTGGCCGCCCGCGGCAAGGCGGAGGATGTGCAGCGGTTGGCCGATGCGCTCCGCTCCATCAAGGGGGTCCGCCATGCGACCTTGAGCATGTCCAGCACCGGGAGGGATATCGAGTAGGGCATTATTTTTTTTCGTAGTCGTGTTACGAATGTTGCATTCATGGCATAATCCGGCGCCGCAACGGATTGCGGGAGAATAAACCGGTTGTTTTTTGCAGGCAGAACTCCTCAGGGATGCGACTTTTCGGAGTGCCTGCGAGAGGAAGGAGATTGGACAAAATGCACATGGCGGATGCTTTGCTTTCCCCCGCCGTGGGGACGACCTTGTGGGCCACAACGGCAGTGGCAGGAGGATATGCCGCGAAGAAGCTGAAGGTTCAGCTCGATGACAAAATGATCCCGCTGATGGGGGTGCTCGGCGCCTTTATTTTCGCCGCGCAGATGATCAATTTCACGATTCCCGGAACTGGTTCTAGCGGACACCTGGCAGGCGGGATGATCCTCGCCATCATCCTCGGCCCCTATGCGGCCTTTCTCGTCATGGCCTCGGTGCTCACGGTCCAGGCGCTCTTCTTCGCCGACGGCGGACTTTTGGCGCTCGGCTGCAATATCTGGAATCTGGGCTTCTACGCCTGCTTTCTCATCTACCCGTTTATCTACAAACCATGGGTTGGCAACAGCAACCAGCGCGGGCGGATTCTGGCCGCCTCCATGATCAGCGTCATTCTTGCCCTGCAACTCGGCGCCTTTTCCGTCGTGCTGGAGACGCTGCTGTCGGGGAACAGCGATTTGCCCTTTGGCGCCTTTACCCTGCTGATGCAGCCGATCCACCTGGCCATCGGCCTCGTGGAGGGCATTGTGACGGCAGGGGTTATCAGCTATGTGCAGAACGCCCGGCCGGAACTTCTCGAGAGCATGGCGCCCTCCCGGCTGCCGGGCGCGACACTTTCGCTGCGGAGGGTGCTGATCACGTTCGCGGCGTTGGCGGTGTTCGCCGGAGGGGTGCTTTCCCTGCTTGCCTCAACCAATCCTGACGGGCTCGAATGGTCGATAGCAAAGGTGACCGGCAACGGCGAACTCCGGGACACGGAAAAGGGGATTGCGCGGGCGCTCAAGACAATTCAGCAAAAGACGGCCTTCCTGCCGGATTACGGCTTCAAGCGGGGGAAAAATTATCAGGAAAAACCGGAACCCCCTCCATCCTGGCCGAACGTCGGGACAGGAACCTCCGTATCCGGGCTGGTCGGCGCTGCTGCCGTGCTCGGAATTATCGTGCTTATCGGCGTCAGCATCCGCTCCTGCCGAGGCAAAGATGCGCAACCATGACCTTTGATGCGCGCTATTTCGATATCGGCCGGCTGGACCGGCTCTCCTACGGGGGCTCCTTCGTCCATCGTCTCGACCCGCGGGCCAAGGTGATTGCCACCATCCTGTTTTTGTTCACCGTTGTCTCCTTCCCCAAGTATGAGGTCGCCGCGCTGGCGCCGTTCTTTCTGTTTCCAGCGCTGCTTTTAACCGTCGGCGCAATCCCCGTCCGGTTCCTGCTCAGAAAGATCCTCATTGTTTCGCCCTTTGCATTTTTTATCGGCATCTTTAATCCGCTTTTGGACACGCAAACGGCGGTTGTCCTCTTCGGTTTTGCTGTGTCTGCCGGTTGGCTCTCTTTTCTTGCGATTTTACTGAAATTTGCGCTAACGGTCAGCGCGGCGCTGCTGCTGATCGCGACGACGTCGTTTCCGGGTATCTGCCATGCGCTCCGGCGTCTGGGCGTTCCGGCCCTGTTTGTTTCGCAGCTCCTCTTTTTATATCGCTACCTCTTTGTCCTGATGGAAGAGGCGATGCGGATCATCCGGGCCAGGGAGATGCGTTCCTTCGGGTCGCACGGCGCAGGCATGAAGATGTTCGTGCGCCTGATCGGGATCCTCTTTCTGCGCACAGTGGACCGCGCTGAAAGGATCTATTACGCCATGCTCTCCCGGGGGTTTCAGGGAGACATCCCGACCCTCAAACAGTCCCATATTGCGCTTTCCGATCTGCTGTTCCTGTCGGCGATGATCGCCTCTCTGGGAGTTTTCCGCTTTTTCCCCGTTGCCGAGAAGCTCGGCCGGGTCGTGCAGGAGCTGTTTTAATGAGCCATCATATAGTTGAATTCAAAGATGTTTCCTACCGCTATCCCGATGGAACGGAGGCGCTCAACGGGATCAATTTCCGGATCACCCACGGCGAATCCGTCGGTGTCGTCGGCGCCAACGGGGCGGGCAAATCCACGCTTCTCCAGCAGATGAACGGCTACCTGCTGCCGACTGCGGGTTCGATCACCATCGGCGATCTGCCCCTGAACAAAAAAACGCGGCAGGAGATCCGGAAGAAGGTCGGAATCGTCTTCCAAAATCCGGATGACCAGCTCTTCATGCCGACCGTTTTTGACGATGTCGCCTTCGGCCCGCTCAACCTCGGGATGGATGAGGCGACCGTGCGCAAGCGGGTGCAAAAGGCCCTCGCTATGGTCAACAGCCTCAATCTGCAGGACAAACCGCCGCACCATCTGTCGAGTGGACAGAAGAGCGCTGTCGCCATCGCAGCGGTGATGGCCATGGAACCGGATATCCTGGCGATGGACGAGCCCGCCTCCAACCTCGACCCGCGGTCAAGGCGCTCATTGATTACGCTGCTCAAGACCTTCAAACACTCCAAGATCATCGCCTCCCACGACCTCGATCTGATCCTCGATGTCTGTGAGCGCTGCATTGTGATCGGCAGCGGCAGGGTTGTCGCCGACGGCCCGGCGGCGGAGATCCTCTCCAACCAGACGTTTCTCGAAGCAAACAGCCTGGAACTGCCTTTGTCGCTCCAGCGGCGGGAAGTCTGTCCCGGTGCAATTAAAGATTGAAAATCCGGCGGGAGAGCGGTATGCTCGCAGAAAATACACTCGACACCGATTGAAAGGCCCAAAATGAATCCAGAACAGACCTCCCTCCGCGGCATGGTCTATGCCTCTCTCTTCGGGGCGCTGACCGCCGTGGGCGCTTACATCATCATCCCGCTCCCGCCGGTGCCGATCACCCTCCAAACCCTGTTTCTCGGTCTCGCCGGAACGCTGCTCGGGGGACGTCTCGGGGCGCTCAGCCAGGTGGTTTATCTCCTCCTCGGCATCATTGGTCTGCCGGTATTTGCCGGCGGCAAGGCGGGGATCGGCGTGCTCTTCGGACCAACCGGCGGCTATCTGATCGGCTTCGTCGTCGCCGCCTTCGTCATCGGCAAACTCACCGCACTCAAGGAGCGGCCCGGCTTTGCGTGGCTTTGTGTATCGCTCGTTGCCGGAACGGCGGTCGTGTATGCGCTGGGTGTTTTGCAGCTTAGCCTCATTGCCCGTTTGCCGCTTCCGAAGGCGCTGGCTGTCGGCGTTCTTCCCTTTCTCGCGGGCGACCTGCTCAAGATCGTCCTGACTGCCTGGATCGCGATCAAACTCCGGGAACGCCTGCACGGACAGCTCCCATGATTCGTGTCGAAAACCTGGTTTACCGTTACGAAGCCGCAGCCCCCGACTCTCTCCGGGGAATCAGCCTCGAGATTGCCGAGGGCGAACATGCAGCCCTGATCGGGCCGAACGGCTGCGGCAAGACCACGCTTATCAAGCACCTGAACGCCCTCCTGTTTCCGGCCTCCGGAACGGTCTGCGTGGACGGGATGCTGACGACCGACGGCTCCTCCGTCCGCGAGATCCGGCGGCGGGTGGGAATGGTCTTTCAGAACCCGGACAGCCAGATAGTCGGGATGACGGTGGAAGAAGACGTGGCCTTCGGCCCGGGTAACCTCGCCCTTCCCGCCCCGGAGATACGCCGGCGCGTCGCTGTTTCACTGGAGATGGTTGGAATGACGGGGTTTGAGAAACGCGCCCCGCATACACTTTCCGGCGGGGAGAAGCGCCTCCTTTCTATTGCCGGGGTGCTGGCGATGAACCCCCGTTACATCGCCTTTGATGAACCGACCGCCTATCTCGATGCGGCAAGCCGGGAACGGATCCTCGCGATCATCCGGCGGTTGAACCTGGAGGGGATGGCGATTATCCACATTGCCCACGACCTGCGCGACGTCGCGGAGGCGGACCGGGTCGCGGTCATGGACCGAGGATTGCTCCTGCGCACAGGAACGCCGGAGGAAATCTTCGGCAAGCCCGGACCCCTGACAGTAAGTGGGCTTCATCCCCCGGGAGATAATGCGGAATGATCAGCTTGGGGCAATACCTGCCGGACGATACCCTCCTCCATCGCCTCGATCCCCGGGTAAAGATCGTTTCCGTGGTCGCGCTTAGCCTCCTCATTTTCGGGGCGACGGCGGTGGAAATACCGCTCATCAGCGCCTTTCTCGTCGCCATCGTTGTTGCCGCCCGGATGACGCCCGCACGGGTTCTGGAGGCGCTCCGGCCCGTGCTGTTTTTCCTGGCATTGATCTTTCTCGTGCATCTCCTCTTTACCGCGGGTACTCCCCTTTTCACTCTTGCCCCGCTGCCGCTCCGGATCACGAAGGAGGGCCTGCTCCGCGGGCTTTACGTCACCTGGCAGTTCGCCAGCCTCATCCTGGCCGCCGCCCTTCTCACGCTGACCACTGCCCCCTCCGCCCTTGTCGGCGGCATTGAACGTCTGCTCCGGCCGCTTTCCAGGGTGGGAATCCCCTCGCAGGACCTTGCCTTGATGATTGCGATGGCGCTGCGGTTCGTCCCGCTGCTGTTAGAGGAGTATGAACAGCTCCGCATGGCGCAAATGGCGCGGGGCGCCGATTTTACAACCGGGGGCCTCGTTCCGAGAGGCCGCGCCGTCGTGGCGCTTGTCGTCCCCTTGCTGCTGTCCGCTTTTCGTCGCGCCGACGAGTTCGCCCTCGCGATGGAGGCAAGGGGCTACCAGCGCGGCGGAGTGCGAACGACGCTTTGCGAGTTCACTTTTTTTCGGCATGATCTTGGCGCCTTCGCCGTCCTGGTCGCGCTGATCATTGTCACACTTTTCTTAAGGTTTGCGGCCTCATAAAAAAGTTCAGCACAAAACCTCGCCGGACTCAGCGCTTTTTATAATGACTGCCGCATGATCTTGTTGAGCAAAAAACACGGTCGGGATCAGAAAGGCTGAACCTGGGGCGTGATTGGTGAGTCGAGAAGGTCCGCTCAGGGCTGGGGAGGCGCAGAAAGAGCGATTCCTGTCCCGCCGCCGCGGCGGATGACGTGGACGGACGTTGCCTTGAAGGAGGCCGTGACTCTCATTCCCTCCTCAAGATGGAGTTCTTCGAGTGACTGGCGCGTCACATAGGCGACCAGGCCGAATCCGCAATCAACGCGGATCCGCTGGAAAAGGCCGAGCGGTGTAATCTCCCGGATTGTTCCGGAAAAGACGTTCCGGGCGCTTGTAGTCTGGGTAGGGGTATTGGTGGAAAGGGTTACATGCTCCGGTCGGATGCAGCAGAGCACCTCCTCGCCCATCCGGACATTCCCCACCGCCTCGATTCCCCCCCCCTCCACGGCAGCAGTAAAGACCCCTTCGGCAAACCGCACAACCCGTCCCCGCAGTACCGTTTCCACACCCACAAAGGAGGCGACGGTCTCGCTTATGGGCCGGTACATCACCTCGGCGGGCGTACCGATCTGTACGATCCGTCCTTCCGCCATTACCGCCAGACGGTTGGCCAGCCGGAGCGCCTCCGTCTGGTCGTGGGTCGAGGCAACCGCCGTTGTCCCGGTTTCGCGGATGATCCGCTCGAGATCGCCGGTAAGGGCGTCGCGGGTTGGCGGGTCGAGCGAGGAGAAGGGCTCGTCGAGGAAAATGATCTGGGGTTTGTTGACGAAGGCGCGGGCGAGGCTCGTGCGCTGCGCCTCCCCGCCGGAGAGTTTCCGGGCGGAACGTTTCGCCAGATGTGCTATGCCGAAGCGCTCGAGATATTCGGGAACCATCCGGCCAATTTCCGCTCTCCCCAGCCCGCGAATTTTCAGACCCGCCGCGACGTTATCAAAGACGGTCGCATCAAACAAAAGCGGCTCCTGAAAAACCATCGCAATCTGGCGGCGATAGTCGAAACCCCTTGCGCCAATACCGGCGCCGCGAAACAGCAGCTTTCCCCGGACCGGGGCAAGCAGACCGGCCAGGGTCAACAACAGCGTCGATTTCCCCGCGCCGTTCGGCCCGATCAGAACAAGGAACTGTCCCGGCAAAACGTTCAGTTCGGGAATGTCGAGCACGGTCGCCCCGCCCCGGCGCACCAGCAAATTCTCGGCCTTGAGTAAAACCTCCGGCTCGCCCGCGTGACTCATCGGGGTCTCTCCCGCTGCTGAATCCTCGTGAGGAGCGCGTTCACAAGAAAGGAGAGCAGCATCAGAATTACCGAAAGGGCGATGGCGATTTCGAAATTCCCCCGGCTCGTCTCCATCACCGTCGCTGTCGTCAGGACACGGGAGTAGCCCTTGATGTTCCCGCCGACCATGATGGAGGCGCCAACCTCCGAAATGACGCCGCCGAAGCCGGCCATCACGGCGGCCAAAAGCGGCAGGCGCGCCTCCTTCACCAGCAGCCAGACCATCTGGAGGCGCGTGGCGCCCAGGGCGAGGATCTGGAGGCGAAGATTGGGAGGCAGGTTCTGGATGGCCGCGAGCGTTATGCCCGTGACGATCGGGGCGGCAATGACGGTCTGGGCCAGGATGATCGCAGTCGGCGTATAGAGGATATCCAGATAACCTAAAGGACCGTTGCGCCAGAGGAAAATCGTCACGAAGAGACCGACGACGACCGGCGGGAGTCCCATCCCGGTGTTGATCAGGCTCACGACCAACTGCCTTCCCGGAAAGCGGGCAAGCGCGACAGTTGTGCCGACAAAGATGCCGCCGACCATGCTGAGCACGGTCGCGCTTCCCGAAACCTTGAGCGACAGCAGCGTGATCCCGATGACTTCCCGATCCAGCGTAAAGATCAGATAAAGGGCCTGCCTGAACCCCTCAATAATCAGTTCCATATTGCCCCGTTTCCGCTATTCCTTCTTGCCCGCATCGGGAAAGAAGAGCGCCCCTCCAAATTTGGCGATGCCGAAGGTCTTGATGATTCCCTGAGTTTCTGCGGAGACCATGAAGTCGGAAAAGGCCTTCGCGCCTTCGGTATTTACTTTCGGCCATTTCGCCGGATTGACCTGAATCACATGATAGACGTTAAGCAGGATCGGGTCGCCCTCCTTCAGGATATCCAGGCCCAGATTCTTTTTCATGGAAAGGTAGGTTCCCCGGTCGGCCAGTGTATATCCCTTCTTCTCGGCCGCGACGTTCAGCGTCTGCCCCATGCCCAGGCCGGTTTGCTGATAGAATTTCTGCCCCTCGGGGTTGATCCCCGCGGCCTTCCAGACGCCCTTTTCCTTGGCATGGGTGCCGGAATTGTCCGACCGCGACAGGAACAATGAGCCCGCGGCAGCAATTTTACCGAAGGCCTCCGGCGTGCTTTTTGCCCCTTTGATCCCGGCCGGATCGGCAGGCGCGCCCACTACAACGAAATCGTTGTGCATCACGATCAGGCGGTTCACCCCGTATCCCTCCGCCATGAACTTTTTCTCCGCCTCGGGCGAATGCACCAATAGCACATCCGCCTCGCCCTTTTGCCCCATCGCCATCGCCTGACCGGAACCAACGGCGATTGTCTTGACAAAATAACCGGTCTTCTTTTCAAAGACCGGGATCAGGACGTCCAAGAGCCCCGAATCCTGCGTGCTGGTTGTCGTGGCCAGGATTATGTTCCTCTGCGCCGGGCCCGCCGCGAAGGAAGGCAGCGCCATAACTGTTATCAATGCGAGAGCGACAATCGCTCCCATCCAACCGCTTTTTAATCTTTGTTTCATTTTTTTCTCCTCCATAATAAAGTTCTCCCGCGCTTATCCATTCGCCCAGTGCATCTATTGGAAACATTCCCCCGGAGGGGCGCTTCTCAAAAACAGGCGATCTGTATAAGTGATGGAGGAGAAAATTACAAGAGGAAAAAGACATATATTAACTTCTAATTACCAATTCGTACAAATACGAACTATAAGCGCAACAGCTCGCGCCATTTTCCCTGATTATCATACGTGGCAATCACCAGCAATTTCCAAGTCTTTCGCTTTCCCCCTTCCAACGCAACAATCATGCAATCGCTTGATAATGCCTGCTTTCCTTGATATTCCTTGTCTAATGTTCCTGGAGCCTGCTCAGAAAATTCCCATCTGACAGCCGCCGGCCAGCACGCCTCCCAGGTTGCGGCATTTTTCCAGGATCTCTTCGGTAAGGGGCCCCGCCGCTATAACCGGTTCGTGAACCTTTTTAAACTTATAGCCCAAGGCGATCCGCTCGACGCTCTTCAGGGCGCCCTCGCCATCGTTGCCGGCGCTGATAAAGACCACATACGGTTTTATGAACACCTTGTTCTGGGCAGGATAAAAGGTACGGTCAAAAAAATCCTTTATCATTCCAGACATATATCCAAACGTTACCGGGGTTCCAAGCGCCACGCCATTTGCCGCCAACAGGTCTTCCACTGTGGCCTCCTGAGCCCTTTTTATCAGCACCTCGGTATCGTCAATGAGGCGGGCCCCCTCGGCAACGGCCTGCGCCATTTTTTCGGTGTTTCCCGTCTGCGAGTGATAAACAATCAGTGTTTTCGTCATAGCCCTTTACGTTCCTTGTGGTCGCCGTACCACTCAATCTGGCGGCAGATGCCCCGAATTATTTTCAAAGCACCCCAACGCTACTCTTTATCGGAAAGAATCTGTTCCGCACCTTCGAAGAGGGCGGAAGCTACAGAATAGACAAAGACCCCGTGCCGCGGTTTCTCAACCCCGCTCCTGCCAATTGGCGCATGTTCCTGTTTACAAGAACGACTATCAGCCGGGTGCAAGCCCCCTGTTACAACAGTGCAAGTATCTGCTATAAATTAATAACAGACTCGTCTCCGGCGATATTCCGTATCTTCATTCGCAACGGCTTCTTTGCGGCAACGATTTTGCCGTTCCAGTATTCCTTTGTCTTGCGGCCATTCAGAATGACATAGCCGTTCTTATCCACTTTGAGTTCCATATCGCTTTTCCAGACGCCGTCTGAATTTGTACAATCAAGGCTGACAAGCTCGATTAGTTCCAACCCATTGTTGCTGATTTCTATCGGAGTAAACGGTTTTTTGCTGCCGTTCCCATTGCCGTTTTCGGCGTTGCCGTTATCGCCATTTGCAGAACCGTTTTCATCAAACGATCCATTTTTAGCGTCGCTTAAGAGTTTTTTCTGGTTGTAGACGTCAATTTTCTGAATAAGTCGGTCGCTGACAAAGGACTTAAATTCTATTTCAAATCCGCTCTCCATTTCCTCGAGCTGATAATCCACTTCATCGTTGATAACGCATTCATCGAGAATGCTCTTTAAATCCCGCAGTTCAATCTGAATATTGGTCGCATTACAGTCGGCGATAAACTTTTTCAGTTCCGGCTCGTTTTCGATGTCCACATAGTAAACGATGACCTGCTTCACGCCGTCCGGCAGATCGGGCAGCGCTTCGTTCATGATGCGGTTCATAAGCGGTATGTCGAGCACCTTTGTGCTGTGGTCAAGAAGGTTCGGCACATATACCGGCATAAGGCCGAGTTTGCTGTCGTTCACCGCGCCTTCCCAGAAGCTGTCTATAGAATCCTCATTTTTCAGGCCGGCAATCAGGCGTTTCAATTTATCCATGGTCTGCACGGGGTTGCGGAAAAGCGATATACCGTCCCGAATATCGTAAATATCAAATTGCGCTCCGGCGGCAATCAGCCGGTCACGCGTGGTCTGAATGCTATTGATCCCCACATCCACATGAATAAACTTGCGGTCAAGGTAATGCGCCACTTGGGCCGCAACACCGCTGCCGCCGAAAAAATCGGCGATGATCATCCCTTCATTGGAAGATGCCTTGATGATTCTTTCGAGCAAGGCTTCGGGCTTTTGGGTGACGTAGTTGGCATTCTCATTTGCCCCAGGTCCTATTGCCCTTAAATCTGTCCATATATCTCTTAATGGATTCCCGGGCATTTCGTCTAAATAACGTATTAATCCGGGGACATTATTTGTTGATAAAATAATACGTTTATTTATCACACCATCGGTAATTTTATTTTGACCCCATATCCAGTGTTTTCCTGATGGAGGCTCTAATAAAAGTGATTTTCCGTCTTTTCCAAAATACATTGGGCTTCCTTGCCCAGCTTGTGAAAAGTCTGAAATCCTGTATTTTCTACCGTCCGTTGTTTCATATTTATAAAAGTCTTGTAAGTATTGTTCGCTATACTCTGTGTAAAGTTTATTAAATAGATAATCATCAGTGCATGAGTACAGATATATCATATCGTGTACATTAGCAAATTGTCCGGATTGAGCCTTTGGCGCCGTCGTTTTTTGCCATATCAGTTCGTTTTTATAGTTATCCTCGCCAAACACCTCATCCATCAGCACCTTGACATAATGCCCGATATGCCAGTCCAAGTGCACATAAATGCTGGCTGTTTCACTCATCACACTTTTAATGGCCGTGAGATTTTCATACATCCAGTTCAGGTAATCTTCCTTGTTCCAGATGTCGCCGTACATCTTTTCTTCAAAGGAGCGGAGTTCTTCCAGATCCATTTCCTCTTCCGCGTTGGCGATTTTTTCGGCAAACTCAGGATTCCGCCTTAGGTACACTTTCTTCGCGTAATCCGCGCCGCTGGCAAAGGGCGGGTCGATATAGACAAGATCAACCTTGACGCCTTGATCTTGCAAGTAAGCGCAGGCGGAAATGCACTCGCCGCGGATGAGAAGATTATCGACATTGCTTCCCACGCTTTCGATCTTTTCCAGTTCATAATACGGCATTCCCCGTTTGATGCGGTCAACCACTTTGCCATTGTCCCGGTAGCGCAACACCCTGCGGGTGCGGGTGATGTTGTCCAGTATCGCCTGTCCCGTTACGGTATTGGGATAATAGGGTATGTATTTCACGGGCATGGCTTAATTCTCCTTAAAAAATAAATCAATTTTCGTTTTGAACAACAGAAGGTTTTCGTCCATTTTCCGGTCATCCGGGAGATAGAGATAGTCGAAGCGGTTATAGCCGAATTTCTCGTTATTCATAGGCAAGAATTCCGACTCCACAAAACTCTTGCGCGCTATAAACTTCGGCTGCGCAGCAAAACCGCTTCCTTTGGTTTCCACAATCAGGATTTTATGGATGTTTCCGTCTTTACGCCGGATGACCAGAAAATCAGGGGTGTAAAGCCCGACGCGCCGCCAGCGCTCATTTTTTTTAGAATAACAGGCAATTCGGAATTCGGTCAGATGCCCTTCGCCGTTATAATACACTTCCAGGTTATTTTTCGTGAATGTCGTAAGCGAGATGACTTCTTTCAGAAAGTTTAATTCAAACCGGCTTTGAGAGAAATTGTAAGGGAGATAATGAAATGTCCGATCTTTGCTCATTACGGTCTTTGAGCATATTTTTGCAGTTTGCGCGCTGAAGCCCGCCATAGCAAACAAATCGGGATTCGGCTGAGAAGCGATAAACTCCTGGATTTTTCTCTGTGCTTCTTCCACCTCTTTCTGGAGCAGGGCAATGTCCTTGCCGGTTGCGTCCGCCTGTACGATCTGTTTCACATCGGCAGCATTGGGATACAGCTTCTCTTGTTCTTCCACTGGGGCAAGTTTTTCAATAACCAATAAACTTGCACTTTTCGGAACAATTTCTGATTTTATTTCCAGTTCGCGGTGTTTGTGAAAGGAAAGGCGGATACGGGCGCGTATCTCATCCTGCCGAAAAAGGCTGTTAAAATAACGGGATGCGCCTTTTTCAAAAGTAATTGCGTCAAATATGCTTTTCAGTTCACGCTGGTACGGGTATAGGTCGCTTCTGGCGATGCTTCCCATACTTTCACGGGAAATGACGCATATCCATAAATCGAATCCCGCGCGTCCCCCTTCAATCCGGGCAAGGATATCCTTGGTTTTTAATTCATCCGGGGAAAAGCCGCGTTCAATGATCGTGGCCGTGTCGAAATGATCCTTGACATTCACGTTTGACAAATTTTGTCCGGGATTAGCCGCTTCTTCGACAGCGATGGTTTCGTATTCCACATGGAGTTGATAAAAATCAACCTTCGGCAGTTTGAGATAATCCATACGTGAAATGCGGTCCACCATGACCGGCTCGCCGTCTTTCCCTAGCGTGGTGAGTTCCTGAATGCTGGTATTCTGTTCCTCTTGCAGTTGTTTGTCCAGGATCTTGGCATTCTCTTCATTGAGCCAAATAACGGCGGTTTCATGCTTGCCTCTGTCAACCTGCCTTAAACAGCGGCAGGAAGTTTGTAAAACCATGTTGGTCGGGCAATCGCCTTTTTGCGAAAGAATGACGCCGGTAAGGCTGCGGCAGTCCCAGCCTTCTTTCCCGATTTGAACCAGCAGGATGATCTTCTTTTTTGAAATCGGCGTATCCAGCGAATTAAATTCCGTTTCCGCCTCTTTGGTGGTTTTATAGATTTTATTTCCTTTATGGTATTTCAGTATTTCATCCGGCCTGATATTCATTGTCCCGGTGAGATACGGATATACTTCTTCTTCCAGCCGGGCAATACTGCCGCAATAAACGGCGAGTTTGGCGATGGCTCCGCTTTCATAAACCGTATTACCGCAGGTCTCAAAAAAGTCCGTTACCCCTTTTTCAATAATCTGGATGGACGCTGTAAGCTTCCCCATTATCCGGACATAGATTTTCAGTATATTTGAGAACAACACCCAAGTTTTCACAATGGATGAGATACGGTGAAAGGCGGATAGGAAAACGGGGCTGAGCATTCCCAGCCCCGGGATGCTTTAGACGGCATGCAAATCCATGCGGGCGGATAATTTTGAATCGGCTATATCAGAGAATACCTGATTTTCTGCAGCTATTTTTTTGAGGCTCACAATAAGAAGGTCAAGGAGGAGGTGTCCCAACAGGTCGGTACACTCTTCGAGTTTTTGTTCCAGCAATTCATCTTCATAGATATTCATAAATTCTCCTTATCGTCATAATATTTCCGTTGCGGCAAGACGGACATGCTCTGCCGTAACAGTTGTCGATTTTTTTCTGGCGGCGGCGATAATGGCGCCACGGGCCAGGTGATTTGCCTTGCGCAAGAGACCGCCCGAGCCTTGGTGAATGGCGGTGACAGCGGCATCGTCAAAAAGCATCTGTTTCACTCCGGCAATCGCGAGATGATGCCTGAGGTAATCATCCATGGTTTTCAGATCAATCCCTTTGAGATGGCTTTTGGCAATTACCCGGGAGGCCAGGGGGAGGGAGTTCCGGTACTGAAGGTTGTCAACAAGGTTGATCTGACCGGAAAGGATGATGGGCAGAAACGGCTTGGAATCCTGTTCGAACTGGGTCAGGGTGTGAAGTTCCGCGAAGACCTCAAGACGCAAAAGAGAAGCTTCGTCGATCATCAGCGCAATCTTTATCTTCTTGCTCCTCGATTCCAATATTTCCAGTTTGATCAACCTCGTCATCGTCGCCTTGGAAACGCCTTTGACGTCTATGCCCATCTCGGCAAGGATTTGTCGGTAAAGTTCCAAAATCGACCCCGATGTGGCGGTGATGTAAATGATCCTATATTCGGAGGGATGGAAATCGCCGATGACATAGCGAAGCGCGGTCGATTTGCCGCTGCCTATCTCGCCGGTGATCAGGGCGACGGCGCCCAGACGGACGGCGTACTGGACGCGATCCTGTACAGCCGAAAGCGCCTGCGTTACCATAATATCGCCTCGTTTGATGTCAGCCCGGAAGGGCTCGCTCTTCAGGGCAAAAAACTGCCGATAGCTGTCGTCCATCACGCTTCCTCCCACAGTTGTCCGGATTCGCAGGCGCCCTCTCCGGAAAGTTCAATCTGGCTGTTCTTGTCTCTTTTGACCCGGCTGTTGACGTGCAAATCCACCTGGCGAAAAAGACCCCATGATTCCTCCTGATGGCGGATCTCCACCTCTTCCGGGTTTTCTTCGTGGTAGAGTATCTCCACCTTTTTACCGATCAGCGCCACCGGAGCTTCGAACAAACGCCTTTCCACAATCACTGAGCGATCCTTGTTGACGCGGCGATGGATACTTCTGCGGAAAAAGTCCATGAGATTCTCCGGCGCCGATCTCATACACTCCATTTGGGATGTGAAACGCTTGAACGGAGGCTGTCCGGTTGCTCTGTGAGGACGTGAATGGTAATCCCCGGAAAGCCACAGATCAAAGGCTTCGTTGATCTCTTCGAGCGTATCGCCTTTGAACCCGGGAAGGAACTGCGTCTGGACGGTTCGGTTGAATCGTTCAATTTTCCCTTTTCCCTGTGGCGTGTATGGTTTTGCATGCACAAGGGCAATGCCCAGGGTCGCGGCGGTATATTCCAACTGCCGGGAACGGAAGGCCGACCCGTTATCGGTGTATAACTTCCGGGGCAACCCTCGTTTAAGCAACGCCTGGGCAAACGCATCCATGAAACAGCGCAACCCCTCGGAAAAGTAAAACTGCCCGTGAGGAATAAGCCGGGAGTGGTCGTCAATAAATGCGATCATATAGCTCTTACGCTTCTTGCCGCCGGACGAAAGCGCGGGACCGTGCATGGCGTCGCATTGCCACAGGTCGTTGGGCAATTCCGCTTCAAACTTGCGCCGGTCAACAGGGCTGCTTTCTCTTGTCATCAGGTTGTGACTGTGAAGAAAACGGTAAACAGTGGAAGAATTTAATGAGATTCCGGCGGGAAGGAGCTTCTGCTCGCCCATGGTGCGTATGAGCGACGGAACCGTCAATCCCGGCAGCTTGCGCCGGCATTCCAGAAGGGCCAGGCTTGTCTCCTCATCCAGAGCCCGAGCTTTCCCTCGGTCGTTTCTTGCCCGGGGGTAGAGGGATTCCAGGCTGCCGCCGCTGGATTTGTATTGATGAACCCACCGTAAAATCGTGCTGCGGCCGATACTGCTCCGCCCGGAGAAAGGGATATCCCACTGGCGGTCGCACTTCCGTCGTAAAAGCTCTTCCTGTTCGCCATGATCCAGTCGGACAACGTCCAAAAACTCTTGAATGATCCCGAATCGGAACACCGCCACCCGTTGTTTCTGCTCTTCCGTCATCAAAATGACCTCCTTTTTGTATTTTCCGGGGCCTTACGACAGAAACAGCAACCTGACAACGACACCCTGCGGTAGGGAGCCTGTCATGCACTAAAAGTTACGTCTTGAATGAGCGACTTACGGGGACCATACCCTTGCTGATCAAGGCGGCAAAACCATCCAACAACCGATTCAGCCACGCGATGCCCAAATGCACCGTTACCTGGCGCCTCAACGACCGAAGCCAATGTCGCTGGCGGTTGACGCCCAAACATTTTAACCATGACCATCCCTCCAATTTGGACGTCAAACTGGATTTAATCTTTTCCACGGTCACGGAAAACCTCGGGAAGTACCCGGATGGCTTCATCCTTATGACACAACCGCAAACGGGACAACGGTAACGCTTCAAATACAAGCCCATCTGCAAACCCTCAAAAAATGCCCATACAAAACCATGTCCCCATGTTTTGCCACCCGAGCACCGGGGGCATCGCGCCGGCTTTGGCCAATCATAGCTTCGGCCTTGGTCTTTTGCATTTATCTGATTGACATCAATGGCAACTTCTACTATCATCGCTCATCACTTTGGGGGTGAACTTCGCAGTTCGCCGTGATCAAAGGGCGGTGGAACTGCCAAGTACTCACCGCCCTTACTAAAACAAAAAGGCCTCTCTTCCGAGAGACCCACCTATTCCGACGATCCGCTGCTTCTTGTCAATCTATTCTGAAAATATTAACCCGATTTTAACTCGGATAATTTAAAAAACAACACCGGCAGATCCTGGCGATGGCCAACTACCTCGCTATAGAGGGCGGAGCGCTCAGCTATTGCGAATCCTGGGCGAAAAGCCATGAGCCCGCCCTCGTGACGTCCCTGGCAAGCCAGCGCATAAGCG
>JAHYJE010000014.1 GCA_019429105.1 Syntrophobacterales bacterium | reverse complement strand
ACACAATGCTTCTATCGGGAATACGGTTTTTCAAGCAGTTAGAACCAGATTATGAACATTAAACTTCGTTTTCCCGCTTAAAATCATTGCGGGAATGACAGAATGTGAGAGTTTTGCAATTGGCTCAGATGTGAGAATAATATGCTTCCGACCAGTATAGAATCGTGGTTATTGATAGCCGCTGCCTGCCTTGCCGGATTCGTGATTGGCCAGTGGATCAAGGGGCTAAGGAAGAGGGCCGCGAAAAAGGATGAGTATCTTGATGGCTTGAAAAGGATGGCTCTGGCAGCAGAGGAGCGCAGCCAGACCAAAAAGGAGAAAAAGAAAAAAAGAAGAGCCAATAAACAGAATGGTGAATAAAACGCATTGCGGTGCAGAAAAGGAGGAAGTGAAAGATGCCGACAATTATCATCGAAGCCGATGAGGGCAGAACCGTTGAGCAAAAGAGGGGGCTGGTTAAGGACATCACCGAAGCCGTTTGTAAAAATTTCAAGGTTGACGCTCAGGCTGTTACTATTTTTCTGCACGAAGGGAAAAAGGAAAACCGCGGGAAAGCCGGGAAATTAGCCAGCGATTTATAATCACAATCCTTGGGTATCCATTCATTAGCTGGAAGAAAAGACAATTTTCTTCCGGGGGCGTTGAGGTCTGGATAGTTTTGGACAAGAGCAGGAAGGAAGGATGACACATGCCGCTTTTTAAAGTTGATCAGCAGAAATGTCTGCGGGACGGGCTCTGCGTTGCCGAGTGCCCGGCAAAAATTATTGAAATCATTGGGAAAGACGGATTTCCCTCTCCGGTCGCCGGTGCCGAGCGGTTTTGCATCGAATGCGGTCATTGCGTTGCCGTCTGTCCCGAGGGCGCCCTGTCGCTCAAAACGATCTCTCCGCATGATTGTCTGCCTGTAAAAAAGGAACTGCTGCTCAGTCCGGAGGAGTGCGAACATTTTTTGCGGTTGCGCAGGGCGATCCGCTGTTACAAGGACAAGCGGGCGCCCCGAGAGCTCTTGCAGAGGTTGATCGAAACAGCTCGCTATGCCCCCACGGCTCACAACAGCCAACCGGTCCACTGGCTGGTTATCGAAGACCCGCAAGAGGGAAGGCGTTTGGGAGGGCTGGTAGCGGACTGGATGCGCTCCCTGCTTGCCCAGAATGCCGAATTTGCCATTTCCATGAACATGGACAAGGTTGTGGCCGCCTGGGACAAGGGGATCGATCGCATTCTGCGGGGCGCTCCCCATCTGGCCGTGGCGCACGGGTTATCCACCCTGTCCGCCTCCCAGTCATCCTGCATCATTGCCCTGGCCTATCTGGAGCTGGCCGCGCCTTCTTTTGGTCTGGGAACCTGCTGGGCCGGTTATTTTACCGCCGCGGCCACCTTCTATCCGCCGCTGCAGGAAGCCCTCGCCTTGCCGAAAAATCATCTGACTTACGGGGCGGCAATGATCGGGTATCCGCAGTACCGCTATCAGCGAATGCCCCCTCGCCACAAACCGGAAATAACCTGGCGATAAAAATAAGACAACTTTTCAGATAGATAGGCCGAAGACTGTTAGGAAAAACGGGGATAGCAGCTCGGCTGGAGCTTTTTCATAATAACAAGGGGCTAACCATTTCTGATTAACCCCTTGTTATTATTGGTGCGCCCAGTAGGATTCGAACCTACGACATCCAGATTCGTAGTCTGGCGCTCTATCCAGCTGAGCCATGGGCGCGTTTTTGCTGCGGATCATCAAATGAAGCCAATTTAAACTCAAACTCCGGGGGGATTCTACTCATTTTGCGGAATATGTCAACAGTATTATCCGAAGTGTATTATCCGAAGCTGTTATCGGGGAGCGGACAAATTTACCATTGACAACCCCCTTTTTTTTCGATAATTATCCATCAAACGATTGAATCATAAACTGGAAACAGGCGATGAACACCCCTCTTGACAAGGCCCGCAAGGACCCCGAATCGATGAAGGCCCGGATACTTACCGTCGCCCGAAGGCTTTTCGGTGAATACGGCTTTCATGGGACTACGACCAGGATGATCGCCCAGGAGGTGGGGATCGACATCTCTACGCTCCACTACCACTGGGGTGGGAAAAAAGATCTCTATGAATCGGTAGTTATCGATATCAACAAGGATCTGCGGCATAAACTCCTGGAGGTCGAAAATATTATCCACGGACGCCCCCTTTCCGAACGGCTCGATATTTCGATCGACATGATGACTGACTATCTTTTTTCGCAGCCCAGCGTCTCCAACCTGATCCTTTTTCATTATTTCACCAAAAATCGCTATGAAGGGAATCTGGATTTCAGCGTTCCCGAGTTTACCGCCGACATCGCTTTTTCCATGGGGCTTTCCGCGAATCGGAAGAATGTCGCCCCGGAAACCATGCTGAAGGTAATCGCGGTTATGAATTCTATCCATAATTTTATTTCGGGCGAGGGTTTTTTCCGGCCGATGTTGAATCTTGAGCGGGAAAGATACATCGCCATGGTCAAGGACACGCTTAAATTCATCCATATTCCCGCCTTCACCCAAGAAACAGGTCTCAATCCTGTCAAGCGGCAAGAGACCGGATTCCGACCTTCGCCAGGATGACGGTTTAAGGAATTTTTTACAAGAGCAGCGATTTTGAATAGCAGAGATAAACTCAAAACTATTTTTCCCGTAAATTTATTACCGGAAGGAGGAACTTTATGGCGCTGGATATGGAGGCAATCGGCAAAAAAATCGGCCCGTATAAAAAGGACTATGACTGGAGAGACGTCATCCTCTATGCGATGGGGGTGGGCGCCGGGTTCGACGAGCTTGATTACACCTATGAGAAGAACCTGAAGGTGATTCCCAGTTTCTCGATCGCGGCCATCTTCAATTTTCTCGGTGAGGTAGGCATCTCCTCCAACATGAATCTCGCCGGCCTCCTGCACGGCGAACAGGATCTGATCTTCCACAACCCGTTCCCCGTTTCGGGAACGCTCAGCACCGAGGGAAAAATCACCCATTACTATGACAAGGGCCCCAAAGGCGCCCTCGTCGTCGCCGAGAGCGACACCTGGCACTCCAACGGCAAGAAGCTGTTCACGAATATAATCACCCTTTTTGCCCGGCTGGATGGCGGGTTCGGCGGAGAGGCCGCCCCCCGGAGCGCTGTCGAATTCCCCGAACGCGCCGCCGATTTCACCGTTGAGGCCGCCCCTTCGGTCAATCAGCCGCTCTTGTACCGACTCTCCGGGGATGTCTTTCCCCTGCATGCCGATCCGGAATTTGCCCGCAAAGTCGGGTTCGAAAAACCGATTATGCACGGCCTTTGCACCCACGGCTTTGCCTGCCGCGCGCTAATGGGGGCATTGACGCCAGGAAGGCCTGAACTGGTGCGCCGTTTTGCCTGCCGCTTCTCCACGCCCCTTTATCCCGGCGATCCGCTCAAGACGCTGATCTGGAAAATGCAGGAGGGCCGGGCTCTCTTTCGGACAGTCAATGCCCGGACGGGAGAGACCGTAATCGACAACGGCATTTTTGAATACGGCGAGATTGCCCGGGATGAAATCAGGTTCGATGACCGGGTGGCGGTAATTACCGGCGCCGGCGGCGGTCTGGGGCGCGTTTACGCCCTGGAGCTGGCAAGGCGCGGGGCAAAGGTGGTCGTCAATGATTTGGGCGGCGCAAAGGACGGTACCGGCGAGGGATCGACCACGCCGGCCCAGCAGGTGGTTGAGGAGATCACCCGCGCAGGCGGCATCGCCCTTGCCAATTACGACAACGTCGCCACCCCGGAAGGCGGGGAAAATATAATCAAGGCTGCGGTCAAAGCCTTCGGCACGGTCGATATCCTGATCAACAACGCCGGAATCCTGCGGGACAGAACCCTGGTGAAAATGGAGCCTGAAACCTGGCAGGCGGTTCTCGACGTCCATCTGCACGGGGCGTATCATGTCACCAAACCGGCATTTGCCCTGATGAAGGAAAAGGGCTACGGGCGAATCATCATGACAACCTCAGCCGCGGGACTCTACGGCAACTTCGGCCAGACAAACTACAGCGCCGCGAAGCTCGCCCTCGTTGGCTTCATGAACACGCTGAAGCTGGAGGGGGGAAGATACAACATCAAGGTGAACACAATTGCCCCCATCGCCGCCTCGCGGCTGATGGCCGAGGTCATCCCCCCGGACATGCTCGAGAAGATGAAACCGGAGTTTGTCGCGCCGCTTGTCCTCTTTCTGGTCTCGGAAAAATGCCCGGTCTCCGGCCGAATCTACAATGCCGGCGTCGGCGTTTACAACCGCGCCGCCGTTATGACGGGAGCGGGGGCGGTAATTGGCGACGGGCGGAAAATTCCCTCGCCGGAAGAGATCGCCGCCTCCCTTGCGAAGATCAGCGACCTCAAAGGGGCAAGGGAATTTGAGCATTTACAGGAATCAACCGGCGAGCTTTTGGCCAGTTTTGCCCAGCGGCAATAACAGTTCTCGCTAAAGTGGTTTCGCGGGGCTTTAATCCCCGCGGCCGCAACAAAATATTCAGGAGGAAAAACATGACTGGAATCACTTCCTACGGCGCGCATATTCCCCGCCTGCGCCTGAACCGCATGTCCGTTTTCCAGGCGATGGGCTGGTTTGCGCCGGCAACCATGATGGTTGCGCAGGGGGAGCGTTCCCTCTGCAACCACGATGAAGACTCGCTGACAATGGCTGTTGCCGCCGCCCGGGACTGTCTGATCGGGAAAGACAAAGCAGCCGTGGACGGTCTCTATCTGTGCTCGACGACTCTGCCCTTCGCCGACCGGCAGAACTCGGGAATAGTCGCGACGACGCTCAATCTGGGGGCGGAAATGATAACCGCCGACTTCACCTCCTCGCAGCGGGCTGGAACGACGGGTCTTTTAACCGCCCTTGAGGTGGCAAAAGGGGGAAGCCGCCGCAGCATCCTCGTCGCCGCCTCCGACAAAAGAGAGGCCAAGCCTGCCTCCTTCTATGAGCTGTGGTTCGGCGATGGCGCGGCGGCGCTTTTGGTGGGCAATCAGAACGTGATCGCCGAATTTGTCGGTTCTTACACGGTTTCCTATGATTTCATCGACCACTACCGGGGCGCGGGAAAGAACTTCGATTATACCTGGGAGGAACGCTGGCTCCGCGAGGAGGGCTACTCCAAATTCATCCCCGAAGCAGTGGCCGGCCTTTTCCAAAAATTGAATATCACGATGGATGATGTGCAGAAACTGGTTTTCCCCTGCATCTTCAAGGCGGAACATCTTGCCATTGCCAGGAAAATGGGCGCCGCTCCGGGGAAGCTTGTCTCGCAGATGCACGAGGTTTGCGGGGAGACGGGAACTGCCCATCCGCTCCTGATGATGATTTCCGCCCTCGAGACGGCCCAGCCGGGCGACGGGATTCTGGTCGCCGGCTTCGGCCAGGGCTGCGACGCCCTCTACTTCAAGGTGACGGAGGAAATCAGCAACCTGGCGCCCCGCTTGGGCGTGAGCGGCTCGCTTGCCAACAAAAAAAACACCGACAATTACCTGAAATATCTCAAATTCAGAAACCTGATTCAGCCGGAAAGGGGAATCCGCGGGGAGGCCCCGACCCAGACTGCCATGACGACCCTCTGGCGGAATCGCAAGATGGTGACTGGCCTGGTCGGGGGAAAATGCCGGGATTGCGGGACGCCGCAGTACCCGAAGCTCGACATCTGCGTAAATCCCGAGTGCGGTCATGTAAACAGTCAGGACGATTATGAATTCGCCGATCGCCCCGCCCACGTGAAGAGTTTTACCGGCGATCTGCTGGCCGTTTCCGTTGATCCGCCGGCGGTCTATGGGATGGTTCAGTTTGATGACGGCGGCCGCTTCATGGCCGATTTCACCGACTGCGAGCCTGCCGAGCTCAAGGTAGGGCTGCCCGTCCGGATGGTCTTCCGGCGGAGATTTACCGATGAGGAAAGGGGTTTTACCGGCTACTTCTGGAAGGCGGTTCCGGAGATCGGCGCCGCAGTGGCGCTTCCCGAAATCCGTTTTGACAAACGCGTGGCAATTGTCACCGGCGCGGGAGGGGGCTTGGGAAGAATATACGCCCTTGAACTTGCCAAAAGGGGGGCAAAAGTGGTCGTCAACGACTTCGGCGGCGCCCGGGATGGGGCGGGCGCTGGTTCGGGAAGCCCCGCCGACCTTTTTGTCGAAGAGATTCGTGCGCTTAAAGGCGAGGCGATCGCCAATTACGACAACGTGGCGACGCCGGAGGGCGGCGAGCGCATCGTCAAAATGGCCATCGAGTACTTTGGCGGCGTTGACATCCTGATCAATAACGCAGGCATAATCCGGGACAAGACCTTTCTCAATATGGAGCCGGAAAACTGGCAGGCCGTGGTCGCCGTCCATCTGAACGGCGCCTACAACGTCACCCGCCCGGCGTTTGCCGCAATGCGCGAGCGCGGTTACGGCCGAATCATCATGACCTCCTCGGCGGCCGGGCTGTACGGCAACTTCGGGCAGACAAATTACGGCGCGGCCAAGCTGGGGCTGGTCGGCTTCATGAATACGATAAAAATAGAAGGGGCAAAGTACAATATCAAAGTCAACACTATCGCCCCGATGGCTGCCTCGCGTCTCACCGAGGATTTGCTGCCGCCGGAGATGGCTAAGCGGATGCAGCCCGACTACATAGCCGGGATGGTTCTGTACCTCTGCTCGGAGAACTGCAACGAAAGCGGCGAGATCTTCAATGCCGCGGCCGGATTCTACAGCCGGGCCGCAATCATGACGGGGGCGGGGGCTCTTTTGAGCGACGGCGCGACGCTTCCGACGCCCGAGGATATCCGCGACAACTGGGAGAAAATCAACAGCCTGGAAAATGCGCGGGAGATAACCGACGCGGCCTCGGCCATCACCTCGTTTCTGATGCCTCCGTCGCCGGAGGCGAAAAATGGAGAAAAGCCTGCCGGAAGCGCTGATGTAAAGGGCGTTTTTGCCAGGATGCCGGAGGCGTTTGACCCCGCGGCGGCCGCCGGGAAGGATGTCGTCTTTCAGTTTTTGATCTCCGGCGGAGGCGGGGGGGAATGGATTGTTGCCGTCAAGGATGGAACCTGCCGCATTGAAGCAGGCAAGGCGGAGAAGCCGACTACGACAATCATCATGGCCGATACGGATTTTATCAAACTGATCACCGGCGAACTGGACGGGATGGCGGCCTACACCTCCGGCAAGCTGAAGGTTGAAGGCGACCTGATGAAATCGCAGTTGATCGGCCGGTTGTTCAAATTCAAAAGATAGTGCGTTCGTGCAGGTCAGCAAAATTTTCTGCTTTCTCCACCTGCGACGCAGCGGGGCCGGGCGAGGGGAAAAATGATATTTAAGGAGGAGAAACAATGGCTTCTGGAATAAGAGACAAGGTGGCGATCCTCGGGATGGGGTGCAGCCGTTTCGGAGAGCGTTGGGATGCCGGGGCCGAAGAACTGATGGTTGAGGCCTTCCAGGAGTGCCTCGCCGATGCGGGGATCGAGAAAAACCGGATTCAGGCGGCCTGGTTCGGAACCTGCATGGAGGAGATCGGCGTCGGCAAATCGGCAATTCCGCTCGGGGTGACCTTGAGACTGCCGAATATCCCGGTAACGCGGACGGAAAACTACTGCGCCACTGCCACCGAAGCCTTCCGGGGGGCGGTCTATGCGGTTGCCTCCGGGGCCTACGACATCTGCCTGGCCCTTGGAGTGGAAAAATTGAAGGACACCGGCTACGGAGGTCTCCCCAATCCCGGCTCCGGGTTTGGCTCGCTCAACTGGCTGTGGTGGCCCAATCTCACCGCGCCGGGCAGCTTCGCCCAACTGGCGACCGCCTACGCGGCGAAATACCGTGTTGCCGACCGGGATCTGAAAAGGGCAATTGCCCATGTTTCAATGAAGAGCCATGCCAACGGCGTTCTTAACCCGAAGGCCCATCTGCGCAAGGCTGTCTCACTGGAGCAGATTATCACCGCACCGATCATCGCCTCCCCGCTGGGGTTGTTCGACTGCTGCGGGGTCAGCGACGGGTCGGCCTGCGCGATTGTGACAACCCCGGAAATAGCCAAAGCACTGGGAAAAACCGAGATCGTTTCTGTCAAGGCGATCCAGCTTGCCGTCTCCGATGGCAGCGAGAGCAGTTTCAACGAGTGGGATGGGGCGCATTTTGTAACAACCAGCAAGTGCAGCACAAAGGCGTATGAAGAGGCGGGGATCAAAAATCCCCGTGAGGAAATCAGCATGATGGAACTGCACGACTGCTTCTCGATTACCGAAATGGTCACCTACGAAGACCTCCATATTTCTGAACGCGGTCATGCCTGGAAAGACTCGCTCGACGGCTTCTATGATCGCGACGGCAGACTCCCGGCCCAGGTGGACGGCGGACTCAAATGCTTCGGTCATCCGATCGGGGCCTCCGGGTTGCGGATGCTCTACGAGATGTACCTGCAACTCCTCGACCGCGCCGGGGAAAGGCAGCTCAAAAACCCACGTTACGGCCTGACGCACAATCTCGGCGGGTTTCCTTTCCAGAATGTCTGCGCCGTCTCAATTCTCGGCCGCTACGAAGGATAGGAGGAACGCCGATGGATATACTCAAATATTCAGAAGAACACAGAATTTTCAGAGATTCTCTCCGGAGATTCCTGGAGCGGGAGATAACCCCCCACGTTGACGAGTGGGAGGAGGCGGGGATCGTCCCCAAGGCAGCCTGGAAGCAGATGGGCGAGCAGGGCTTCCTCGCGATGGGGGTTCCCGAAGAGTATGGGGGGCTGGGGGCGGATTTCCTCTATTCCGTGATTGTTGCCGAGGAGATGGCCCGGACGAACCATACTGGTCTTGCCGCGTCCCTGCACAGCGACATCATTGTTCCCTATATCCAGTCCTTCGCCTCTGACAAGCAGAAGCATAAATACCTTCCCGGTTGCGTGTCCGGCGACATCATTACCGCCGTCGCAATGACCGAACCGAACGCAGGCACCGACCTGGCCGGGATGAAAACAACGGCCCTCGAAAAGGGCGACGAGATCATCCTCAACGGCCAGAAGACCTTCATCAGCAACGCGATCAACTGCGATCTGGTGGTGCTTGCCGCCCGCGATCCTGAAACACAAAACCCGCACAAGGCGGTTGATCTCTATCTTGTCGAAGCGGGCACTCCCGGTTTCGAGAAGGGCAAGCAGATCAAGAAGATCGGCTGGCACAGCCAGGATACCGGAGAGCTTTTTTTCAACGACTGCCGGATACCGAAGGAAAACAGGCTCGGCGAAAAGGGCTCCGGCTTTTTGAAGCTGATGCTGAAACTCCAGCAGGAGCGCCTCGTCTGCGCGATCGGCGCCGTCGCCGGGGCGGAATACATGCTCGATCTTACTATCAAATATTGCAAGGAGCGGACCGCTTTCGGGAAGCCCCTCTCGAAGTTCCAGAACACCCAGTTCGAGATTGTCGAGATGGCAACCGAGGTGAAACTGGGGCGCACCTTTATCGACAAGCTGATTGCCGACCACATGGAGGGGAAGGAAATCGTGATTGATGTTTCGATGGCCAAGTACTGGACGACGGAGATGGCCTGCCGGGTTGCCGATCGTTGCGTACAGCTCTTCGGGGGGTACGGCTACTGCGAGGAATACCCGATTGCCCGCGCCTGGCGGGATATCCGGGTAACGCGGATTTTTGCCGGGACCAACGAGATCATGAAGGTTATCGCCGCCCGTTTCATGGGTCTTTAGGAAAATTACGCAGGAGAAAAGACTGCTGGACCGCTGAAAAAACTGAAAATTCTCGATTTTACCACGTTACTGCCGGGACTGTTCGCGACAATGACCTTAGCCGATCTCGGTGCGGATGTGCTGCGTGGTTCTTTAAAAGGACCTGCTTGACGCAGTCATACGTGTAGTGTATTGTAGTACAAGAGGTGAATGATATGAGAACCGTCTTGTCAGTAAGTTTGCCGGATGAAATGGCGGTGGAACTTGAGGCCATTGCCAAAGCCATGGGCAGGAACAAGAGCGACATTGTAAAAGAATCATTAGGGTTGTTTCTTTGGGAAACGAAGTTTCGTAATATAAAGAAGAAACTGTCCATCAAGGCCAAAGCTGCCGGTGTTGTCGCCGAAGATGATGTTTTTAAGGCGGTATCGTGAAGGTTGTTCTCGATACGAACGTTCTTATCGCCGCCTTCCTCACGGAGGGAATCTGTGCCAAGCTCCTGACCCGTGCACGCAGGCGGGATTTCGACCTGGTTTTATGCGATGGCATACTGCAAGAATTTAAGCGTGTCCTTAAAAAAAAGTTTGCCGCCTCTCCTCATGAAACGTCCGAAGCAAAGACTATTCTTTCTGAGGCAACGCAAGAAATTCTCGGACAAACTGATTCAATCACACCCATCTGCCGGGATTCGGATGATGACTTGATTCTGGCCTGTGCCAGGGAGGCAGTTGCAGATTACTTGGTTACCGGGGATGCAGACTTACTGGTTCTGAAGAATTATGAGGGGATAAGGATTGTAACTCCCAAGGAGTTCGAGAAACTATTTCCAGATTGAGAAAGGCATATCCATTACCTTGCATGGGCATGATTATCAACTCGCCCGCGCCTGGCGGGATATCCGGGTTAGGCAGATTTTTGCCGGGACTAACGAGATAATGAACGTTATCGCCGCCCGTGTTATGGGGCTTTAGAAAATTACGCAGGAGGAAAAAAATGGCTGGACCGCTGAAAGGACTGAAAATTCTCGATTTTACCACGTTGCTGCCGGGGCCATTCGCGACCATGACCCTGGCCGATCTCGGCGCGGATGTTCTGCAGGTTGTCTCCGGCTCCCGGCCGGATCTGACCGCCCTCTGGCCGCCTTTTATCCCGGGCACAAAACTTTCCGCCGCCTCGGCGATGCTCGGCCGGGGAAAGCGCTCCCTGACGCTGAATCTTAAGGATAAACGGGCTGCCGCGGTTGTAAAAAAGCTGATCGCCCAATACGATATAGTTATTGAACAGTTCCGTCCCGGCGTGATGGCGCGGCTGGGGCTGGATTACGAAGCGCTTCGCCTTGCAAATCCAGCTCTTATCTACTGTTCGCTTACCGGCTACGGCCAGACGGGACCGCTGAAAAACCGGGCGGGGCATGACATAAACTATTTGTCCCGCGCTGGCGTCATGTCCTATTCGGGCAGGAAAGAAACGGGGCCGACGCTAACGGGAATGCAGATTGCAGATGTCGCATCCGGCTCGGGCAACGCGCTTGTGGGCATTCTGGCCGCGGTCATTCATCGGCAAAACACCCGGGAGGGGCAGCATATTGACGTCTCGATGACCGACGGCGTCGTCGCCTTCAACACCTTTGCCGGAATGGCCTTTCTTGCCGGCGGACAGGAGCCGGGCTTCGAAACGGAACTGCTCAACGGCGGCTCCCTTTACGATTTTTACGAAACCGGCGACGGAAAATATCTCTCTTTCGGCGGACTGGAGCCGCAGTTCTTCACCGCTTTCTGTACGGTAATCGGCCGCTCCGACCTGATTCCCGGCGGGGTGGCTCCCCCGGGGCTGTCAAAAATTAAAGAAGAGGTGCGGGCGATTATCAAAAGCAAAAACAGAGACGAGTGGTGCGCCCTCTTTGCGAAGACGGATGCCTGCGTCGAGCCGGTGCTTTCGCTTGACGAGATGCTAAACGATCCCCAGACGAGGGAGCGGGGGCTGGTGATCGAGACGCCGCTTCCCGACGGGCAAACAATCAGGCAAATCGGCCATCCGATCCGCTACTCGGCGACTCCTCCCGAATACGGACCGGCCGGTTCGCCGGCGGGGACGCATACTAAAGAGGTGCTTTCCAGCATCGGCTATCAGGAGGCAGAGATAGAAGAGTTTGCAAAGACCGGCCTTTTCGCCTGAGAACGAAGGTTGGCGGCAGAGGCGGCGCGGCCGGTTTTAAAGAGATTGTCGCGGATTCTTTGTCGTAGAGGATTCAGGATGATTTCTTGTCGTCGGATTTATTATCCTCTTTTTTGGGAGTGACGTCTATCTCATTCGGCTCATTGCTGGATTTCTTGAAGTTTCTGATGGTCTTGCCCAGAGCGCTGCCGATTTCGGGGAGTTTGCCGGCTCCAAAAATAATTAAAATGATAACCAGGATGACTAACAATTCAGGCATGCCTATTCCAAACATAATTTTACACCCTCTTTCTCTAAATTTTCCAACGCGATCCTAAACTATCGCAAAGCCATTGTCAAATGATAACCTTTTACAAGCAGTAAATGGCCGCTTTCAATTATTTTCCTTTTTCGGTTCTTCCGCCGGAAGATTTACAGTAACAACGGCGCCCCGTTTCCCCGGCGCCCCCAGGGGTTTCCCCTGGAAAAAGAGGTCTATGCCCCCGGCGTTGCCTATATAGAGCTGGAAGCCCTCCGCTGCCCTCCGCTCGATTTTCTCGCCCGGTTTCAACAAGACTTCAGTGCGGTTTTTCTTGTCTGCAACTATTCTCATCCATGTCAGCTCACGCGCCTCAACAACCAGATGGTACTTGCCTGTTTGAGACTGGTCCGGGGAGGGTGAAACAGTTTTTTCCGGGGCCAGGCTGACTGGCGCCGCAGCTTGCGGGGGCATTGCCGTTGGCGCCGCATTACTTGCGGCAGGCAAAGCGGCCGGTTCCGATGCAGGTTTTACAGCGGGCAAGACGGGCGCCGCCGGTTTATTCCCATTATAGAAAAAAATTGTCAGGACGATAATGCCGACGATGATTGCCAGGGCGAGACTTCCATAAAGGAACAGATACCGTCGACCGCTTTCCGGCCAGGGCTTTCTGACCTCTTCGGTTTCGGCAGGTTTGTCGGTGGCGGCAAGATAAACTTCATACCTGTCGAGAAGCGGTTTTTCGTCGATTCCAACCGTCATGGCGTATTTCTTAATAAAGCTTTTCGTGTAGATCGGAGAGGGGAGGCTTTTAAAATCGCCATTTTCCAACGCCGCAAGGTTAACGATGCTGATCCGTGTCGTGGCGAAAATATCAGGCAGCGACAGCCCGCGGGCTTCCCGTAAAGTCTTCAGATCAGCCTCAGTTGCTTCCGGCGCCGAGCCTGTATTTGCTGGGGGAATGTTATTGTTGTCGTTCATTTTTTTGATGTCCTCGCCGATAGTATAACCCGCTAAGTTCTATTCGATAGCGCTCTTGAATTCCGGACCAGTGACGGTGGTCGCGTGCATTTTCATATCGGTGTTACAAGCATTCCCAAATGGTGATAAAGATTAGCATCATTAAATAGATAAATGCAATGAAATAAATATGCGCAACGAATCTAAAATCAGGGCGAGAGAAAATATTTTGTTCTGGCTATTCGTTCACCTTTGTGATGTGATTGACGTCGCGACGGCCCAGCCGGGCAGGTCGTTAATGAATTGTGACGCGGCGCAAAGCGCGGAGCGGCAGAGGATGAGATGCATGCAAAATAACGACGAGTTGAGAGAGTTTATCGAGGAGACTGCGCGTGCGGCAGGGGCGCTTCTGCGCGGCAGGCTTTATGACCGGCATGATGTTCAGTACAAGGGGGAGATAAATATCGTAACCGAGGCGGATCGCCTTTCTGAGGAACTGATAGTCGCGAGGATCAGCCACAGGTTTCCCGATCATGGCATAATGACGGAGGAATCGCCGGAAAAAATAAATATTTCGGAATCCCGCTGGATTATCGATCCCTTGGACGGAACCACCAATTATGCCCACGGCTACCCGGTTTTCGCGGTTTCCATCGCCCTGGAGGTTGAGGGAACGATCATTCTGGGCGCCGTTTACAATCCCATGTCCGACGAATTTTTTGCAGCGGAGAAGGGGGCAGGTTCATATCTCAACGGCCGGCGACTGAATGTATCATCTACCGCAGCGCTTTCCCGATCTCTTTTAGCAACAGGTTTTCCCTACGACATACGAACCGACCGAAACAATAATATAAATTACTTCAAGGCGATGGCGCTTCATGCCCAGGCAATCAGACGGGCGGGTTCGGCGGCGCTTGATCTGGCCTTTATCGCGGCGGGGCGGTTCGACGGCTTCTGGGAACTGAAGCTGGCCCCGTGGGACACCGCCGCCGGCTGGCTGATCGTGGAAGAGGCCGGAGGCGTTGTCACCGATCTTGCCGGCGGCGCATACAATGTCCATTCTCCGCAGATCCTCGCCACCAACGGCCTGATTCACGCCGAGATGGTCCGCATCTTCGCCGCGACCAATCCCCTGGCCGAGCCCTGAAACTTCTGCATGCTCAGCAGCCGGTGGTCAAAATCGCATAAAGTCTGCGGCCGATCTCCAGGCCGCGCTCAATAAAATCAGGGCCATATCTGCGGCCGGTTGCCGTGCGGAAGCTTTCTTTAATCTTTTCAACGCCATGCATGCCGGCGGGGAACTTCGGCAAAAGTTCGCACAGGGGAATCGCGCGCGGCGCCGTCATCGCCCAGATGGTTTCGGTGAAATTGTCCGGCCCCCAGCGGAATTTGTCCGCATCGTAAAGGGAATCGGAAAGAAGCTGCACCGCAGGCGCGGTGTCCGTCTGAAAAGGCCGGAAGGCTTCATGGTTTTGTATCGCGCCGGCGATCGAGCGGCGCTCTTGATCGCTGAGGGGAAAGCCGGTCAGAATTTTGCATGCTTCGGCGGCGCCTTTTTCTGCATGTTTTTTTTCCCGACGGCAAATGTCGTGCAGAAGTCCTGCAAGATGCCCCAGTAAAACCATTCTTCTGACGGTAGGAGCGACCATTTCCTCGTCGTTTTCCGTTAAAATCAAGGCCCCGGCATCAATGGCGACTTTGCGGACGTGAATCAGGCCGTGTCCGAGATAGTCCCCCCGTGCTTCTATAATCTGCAAAATATCCCGCACCAGGGGCTCGGAAGAAAAGAGCTCTTCGGAAGCGGTTCGCTCAAGCGTTCGTTCGCGGTAGAACAGCGGCTCGCCCACTTCGGCAGCGAGCTTGCGGGCAAGGGACATGGCCCGCAGGTATTCCTTATTTGGTATTTGATCCATTGATTATCACGCCACAAATTGATGCTGAATCACGCTTTATTGATAACAAAATCATCTGAATAACTCAACAGGCTTTTACACAAAAAACTTGACAGTCCCAATAATTGTTGACACAACCGGCCTGAAAGATTCGCAGGGACAATCACCCTTTTCAAGCAGCGTACGGCGGTTGCTGTAACTATTATTCGGGAAATCGCATGACCCGAAAGCTCTCCTACGAACGATACGCCTGGTTTCACGGCAGGATCCGCGCCGGGACATTTCCGAACGCGGTGAAGCTGGCCGCCGAATTCGGCATCTCCCCCAGACAGGCCCAGCGCGATCTCGAATTCATGCAGGAGCGGCTGCATGCCCCGCTTCGCTACGACCCCGGCCGCCGGGGATTCGAATACGAAAACAACTGCTACGAGCTGCCCCCGGTATGGCTCACGGAGGAAGAACTTCAGGCGCTCAGCCTTTCGCTCCGGCTTGCTGCCGCGATTCCCGACCACAAAATCAAGACAGCGCTGCGCGAGCTCGTCGAACATATCCTGCCCGTCCGCAGCGCCTCCGTACCGCTTGATCTGGCGAAGATCGAGGAAAAGATTTCCATCAAAAATATCGCCTACTACCGTGTCCCGGAGGCAACCTTCCATGCGGTAACGGCCGCCCTGTTCGGGGAAACCGCGCTGAAGATCTCCTATCACACCCCGTACGCCGACGAGACGACCGAGCGGATCATCCGCCCGCTGCACCTGCTTTGCTATATGGGAAACTGGCATCTGATCGCCTTCTGCGGCCTGCGGCGCGAGATCCGGGATTTCGCCGTTTCCCGCATCCTTGCCGTCGAACCCTGTGCTGAAACACTGCCGCTCCCGCCCGACCTGCCCCCGCCCAAAGAGTTCATCCGCCGCAACTTCGGGGTGATTACGGGCGACAATTCGACCACCGCGACGTTGCGCTTTTCAGCGACGATCTCGCCGCTTGTCGCCGAACAGCAGTGGCACGAGGCGCAGCAAACCGTTCTTTCCCCTGACGGCTCTCTGACCCTGAGCTTTCCCGTATCGGGACTTTATGAAATCACAAGGGAAATCCTGAAATACGGCGCGGATGTCGAGGTCGTCGCCCCCGACGAGCTCCGCGAGGCGGTCAAACGGGAAATCGTCCGGATGGGGAAAATTTACCGGTAAAAATATTTTTTAAAAAATAATCTGGCCTGACATCATTTGTCGTACCGGAGGTGGTATAAGAAAATCAGAAGGGCACATAATAGGGAACTCACGGGACAATAACATGACCGATTGGAACAGCGTCGAAAACCTTTTGGCAAGGGAAGAGGGAAAGACGATTGAATTCAAGGAAAATTGCCGTTCTCTGCCCAGAATCGTTCAGTCTGTCGTCGCCTTTGCCAACACCGCAGGCGGCGTGCTCGTCATTGGCATAAGGGACCGAACGAAGGATGTCGTCGGTCTGCCGGATCCGCTCGCCGATGAGGAAAAGTTGGCGAATGCCTTTGCCGACAGCATACAGCCTCTGCTGATTCCCGACATCCAGATAAGCGCCTGGCGCGACCGGGAATTGATCATCGTCTCGATGCCCCATACCCCGGGGCCTTACTATGTCAAATCGGAAGGGATCGAAAAAGGGGTCTATATTCGGCTGGGGTCCACGAACCGGCGCGCCGGCCCGGAGATCATCGAAGAAATCCGGAGGCTTTCCAGAAATACTTTTTTTGATGAACAACCCTGCACGGAAGTCAACTCGGAAGCCATAGACTTCCGAGCCGCTTCCGAGTTTTTTGCCGAGGTATCGCGGCCGTTAAATGAAGCCAGAATGACAACCCTCGGTTTGTTGGTGAATCGAGGGGGCAAGAACATTCCCACCCGAGGGGGCATCCTTCTTTTCGGGAAAAACCGGCGTACGATATTCCCCGACGCGGTTATCCGCTGCGCCCGTTTTCAGGGGACCGGGACGGAGCGGTTCCTGGATCAAACGGAAATTGATGAATATCTTCCCAAGGCAATCGAGACCGCTATTTCCTTTATCGAACGCCATACCCGTCAATCCGCCGAAATCGGGCGGATACGACGGACGGATTTGCCCGAATATCCCATTCAGGCAGTGCGCGAGGCCATTATCAACGCAGTGGTTCATGCGGACTATGCCCTTGGGGGAATGGACATCAAGATAGCTATTTTCGACGGCCGCCTTGAGATCACCAATCCCGGTTTTCTCCCCTTCGGGCTGACTCTCGAAGCCGCCTTGTCCGGAGTGTCCCGACTTCGTAACCGGATTATCGGTCGGGTGTTTCGGGAACTTAAGCTGATTGAGCAATGGGGATCGGGGATAGGACGAATTATCGCCGCCTGCAAGGCTCAAGGCATTCAACCGCCGCGCTTCGAGGAAATCGGGGCCAGTTTTCGTGTGACCCTGTTTTCCGGGGTCGTTTCCGAACGGACAGCCCCGGATTGGCTTGCTCCGTTGATGGAGCACTTCACCGGTTGCGGGGAGATCACGACGAAGAACGCCGCGAAATTGTGGGAAACAACCGACAGAACGGCGCGGACAAGATTGCGCAGCCTCGTCGAGAAAGGGATTCTGGCCGAAGTCGGCACCAGCCGGAAAGACCCTAAGAAAACCTATGTCATGAAAACTCCTCGATGATTTCTTTTAAAAAGATTTTTAAAAAATAATCTGGCCTGACATCATTTGTCGTACCGGAGGTGGTATAAGGGGTTAGAACAGTTCAGGTCAAACATATCTAAACTTGAACAACTCTACACAAAAAGGATAAGTATATGATTCGTTCCCACAAAATAGCCTTGGCGCTGAATAACAGGCAGCACACCTATTTTCAAAAGGCTGCCGGGACAGCGAGGTTTTCCTACAACTGGGCATTGTGTGAGTGGGACAGACAGTATCAGGAACACAAAGCCAATCCGATGCTTCCTGCGCCTTCTGAAGGTGCGTTGAGAAGGCAGCTCAACAGCATCAAGCGGGAGCAGTTTCCGTGGATGCTGGAAGTGACGAAGAACGCCCCGCAGACGGCGATCATGCAGTTGGGGCAGGCATTCAGGAATTTCTTCAACGGGAGCGCAAAGCATCCACGGTTTCACAAGAAAGGTCTGCATGACAGTTTCACCATCACCAACGACCAGTTCGACGTCAAAGGCAAACGTATCCGCATCCCGAACCTTGGTTGGGTGAGGATGTGCGAATCACTCAGATTTGAAGGAAAAATCATGTCCGCCACGATTTCCCGGACGGCGGACAAATGGTTTGTCAGTATAACCGTAGAAACCGGGTCAATCCCGGCAGAAGCCAAAAACCACGGCTCTGTCGGAGTTGACCTCGGAATCTCGGCGCTGGCAACATTATCAACGGGAGAAAAGCTTGAAGGGCCGAAGGCGCACAAGGCTCTTCTTCATCGCCAACGCCGGTTATCCCGTTTACTGAGCCGGAAGATGGAAGCGGCAAAGGCTGAAGCGGGGCTGCGCCCCCGGCAGGCAATCCCGAAGGGCGTAAGGATTCCCCTGTCGCAGAATGCGTTAAAGACCAAGACAAAACTGGGGAAACTTCACGCGAGGATTGCCAATATCCGGAATGACGCCATGCACAAGCTGACCACGGGACTATCGCGCCGTTTTGACTTGATTGGAATCGAAGACCTGAATGTTTCCGGCATGATGAAAAACAGCAGGTTAGCCCGGTCAATCGCCGACATGAGCTTTTTCGAGTTCAGGCGACAGCTTGACTACAAAGCTGCCATGTACGGAGGAATCGTCGTGGTTGCCGACCAGTGGCATCCAAGCAGTAAAACTTGTTCTTTCTGCGGTCACAAACTGGACAAGTTGCCGCTGAGTTGCCGTACATGGAGTTGTCCCGAATGCGGAAGCGTCCACGACCGGGACATAAACGCCGCGATAAACCTTGAGGCATACGCAAAGATGGTCGTAGGCGACCTCGCCGGGAGTTCCCCGGTGACAGCCTGTGGAGAGAAAGGCTCTGACTCTGGTCGCAAGACCGGAACGAAACCGGTCTCTATGAAGCAGGAATTCAACTGCACAGCTATAGGCATGTATGTATAACTATGCGTAAGTTTGAAAGAACGGAATCATGGGGCGAAAAGATGGAAGCAAAATGTGCGGTTTTTGAATGATCGGGCCAGGGGGTATTCCGATGAAAAATGACGCCGAAAATATCCGCATCACATTTCCCGCAAGTATTAGGGAGGTTGACACAACATGAGCAAATCGAAAAAACTGCCTGACAACGAGATAACGGTTTACCAGACGCCCGACGGCAATATCAATATCGAGGTGCTGTACGCAAACGAAAACATCTGGTTATCGCAAAAGCGAATGGCGGAGCTCTTTGATTGCACCCCGGATAACGTATCGCTCCACTTGAAAAACATATACAGGGAAAAAGAACTGAGTGAAGCGGCAACTGCCGAGGAATTCTCGGTAGTTCAAAAAGAGGGCGGCCGTGCAGTGACCAGGAGAATCATCTGCTATTCCCTTGAGGCCATTATTGCCGTTGGTTATCGCGTCAATTCCGAACGGGGCACTCAATTCCGCCAGTGGGCCATCGCTATTCTCAAACAGTATATTCACAAAGGGTTTGCCATCGACAGCGATCGTTTCAAATATGGTTCCCGTTTCAGTGCGCGGTTTTTTGATGATTTGCTCGAACAAAAACTACCTGGGAAAAGAGGAACTGGATCATCTGAACCGAATCGTGAGCATGTACCTGGATTTTGCGGAACTGCAGGCGGTGCGGAATAAACCTATGTTCATGAAAGACTGGATAGAAAAACTCAATGCATTCTTGCAGTTCTCCGAGTACGAGATTCTTCTTGACGCAGGAAAAGTAAGCCATGAAGTCGCCCGGAGTCTTGCCCTCAAGGAGTATTCAGAGTTTAAACGAAAACAAGATCAGCTATATGAATCAGATTTTGACAAGATCATAAAAAATCTGAATAAACCACAGGAAGTCATCTGAATGGGGAAAATGTGCTGGCGGCAATATTGTTGGACAAATTCCGTGCGATATCATGGGTTGAATTTATGGAAACAAAACTGGCAGTTTTTCATAGCGCCGAAGTCAGAAAAGTAGTTCATAACAACGAATGGTGGTTTTCTGTTGTTGATGTATGCGCCTTACTGACGGGGAGCGCCGATCCCGGCGCCTACTGGAGAAAATTGAAGCAAAGGCTCAAGACGGAGGGAAGCGGGGTGGTGGCATTTTGTCACGGGTTGAAATTGACCGCGCCGGACGGAAAACAGCGCGAAACGGATTGCGCCAACACCGAAGGGCTTTTCCGTATCATCCAGTCGCTTCCGTCGCCCAAGGCTGAACCCTTCAAACGCTGGCTGGCAAAGGTCGGCTATGACCGCGTACAGGAAATCGCAGACCCAGAGCTATCCACGAAACGGACAAAAGCCCTCTACCAGGCCAAGGGATATTCCGACGACTGGATTGGAAAGCGGATGCGCGGCATTGCCATCCGGGACGAGCTGACTGGCGAATGGAAGAAACGGCAGGTCGGCCAGAAAAAAGAACACGCTATTCTGACGGCCGAAATTACCAGAGCCACCTTCGGCCTTACCCCGTCTGAGTATAAGGATTTGAAGGGGCTGCAACGCGAAAATCTGCGGGATCACATGAACGATCTGGAACTGATCTTTTCGATGCTGGGCGAGGCTGCCACAACAGAGATCACCAAAGCGCAAGACGCCGAGGGTTTTACGGAAAACCGCGCCGCCGCCAGAAAAGGCGGACGGATTGCCGGGGATGCCCGCGAAGGACTGGAAAAAGAGACGAAGAAAATGGTTGTCTCAAAAGAAAACTATCTGGCTGTGCCGGAAAAGCGAAAGCGGTTGGAAAAAAAATGACGGAACGTTTCTACGCACATAGTGCAAATACGGAAGGAATAAAGCACCCGTTGGCAGATCATTTGTCTGAAGTTTCTGAAAAAGCCAAAAATTTTTGTGGTGACGTACCTTGGATTGACGAGGCAGTGCTTGCCGGACAATTGCATGATATAGGAAAGTATGCAGATCTTTTCCAAGCTCGCTTGCGTGGTGAGGTAAGCGGCTTAGATCACTGGTCATTAGGAGCTTGGATTGCACTTAAACAGCATGCCGTCGCAGCAGCTTTGGCTATTCAGGGGCATCATGTGGGATTACAGCAAGGAGGAAAGAGCGCGCTCAGTGCTTTAAACCCGGAAACGCTTGACAAGCATCATCCCCTCAATCTGAGACTTAGCGATACGGATGAAAATCTCCTGAATAATAGATTTTCAGAAGATAATCTAAAGTATTCAAAACCTTCGGAACCCATCATTGATATTCAAAAGGGATTTAAAAATCCGATCGCTGCCATGCTTAATGTAAGAATGCTCTTCTCTTGTTTAACGGATGCCGATTTCCTGGATACGGAAGCCCATTTTAAAGCGGATAAAGAGGGGAAAAAATGTCGCAACCCTGGTCCTGAACTTAAAGCCAAGGAATCACTTAATGCCTTGGAGCTATTCATGGATACTAAAATTCGTGGAATCAATGAGGCTGATAAAACCGTGCTTAATGCCAGAAACGCCCTTTGGGAAATGGCCACTTTCTCTGCAACTGCGAAGTCCGGACTCTTCACGTTTACCGCGCCAACCGGCAGCGGCAAGACTTTAGCCATGCTTAAATTTGCGTTAGAGCACGCATCTAATAATACTCACATAAAGAGAATCATCCTTGCTGTACCTTATTTGTCAATCATCGAACAGACAGCGGCAATCTACCGGGCCGTGTTCCAGCTATTCCCTGAACACTACGTTCTAGAGCATCATAGCCTTGCCGGCCTGGGCAGTGAAGAGGCGAAAGGTGACGCGGAGTTTGCCGCCGAACGAGCTCGTCGGCTTCTCTCGGAGAATTGGGATGCTCCGATTATCATCACCACCAATGTGCAACTACTCGAATCGCTTTTTTCCAATCGGCCGTCAGCTTGCCGTAAACTTCATAATCTTATGGAATCGGTCATTATGTTTGATGAGGCGCAGACATTGCCACAATCATTGACTGTGCCGACACTTGCAGCCTTGTCGCATCTGTCCAAAACATACCGGACCACCGTTCTTTTTGCTACCGCAACCCAACCGGCATTCGACACCTTGAATCAAGCGGTACAGTCCTACGTTCCCAGTGGATGGCAACCAACAGAGACAGTTCCGGATTACCCGCGCCTCTATAAAATGCTCAGGCGGCATAATATCCATTGGCCGAGTAAAGATGAAGTTACTGAATGGCCCAAGCTGGCGGAGGAACTTCGGAACGAGAAACAAGTGCTTTGTGTCGTAAATCTCAAGAGCCATGCGGCAACGCTCCTTGACGAAATGAAGGATGATGAAGCGATCATTCATCTTTCAACCAATCTCTGTGCCTATCACCGCCAAGCCGTTCTGGACGATGTTCACAACAAATTGAGGCAAGGCAGACCTTGTCGATTGATTTCAACCCAGTGCGTCGAAGCCGGAGTAGATATTGATTTTCCCGTTGTCTATCGCGCAATCGCACCCTTGGATTCCATTGCTCAGGCCGCCGGTCGCTGCAACAGGGAAGGGAAACTTACGGACAAAGCAGGCAAGCGGATATTTGGGGAAGTAAGAGTATTCGAGCCGGATATCGAAGGAGACTATCGGAGGCGTTATCCGACACGAGCCTATTTTCAGGCAGCAGAGGTAACCCGTACAATGCTGACCCTGTCTGGTAAGGACGGTATTGATTTAAACGACCCTGCGGTGTTTCGCGACTACTATCACCGGCTGTATGATCTGAGCAAACCTGAGACCCAAAGTAAAGAGCTCTTAGAGGCGATGACTGCCGTCGACTTCGCTCGTGTCGCTAAGGAATATCGGTTGATAGACCAGTCAGCCATTCAGGTGCTGGTTCCCTACGAAAAGAAATTTGATCAGTTCAATGATTTACAGAGAAGACAGGACAAACAAGGGATAAACGCTCAATGGATGCGGCAAGCGCAAGGTCTTACTGTCAGCGTCTTCCGGCCTGAGCAAGGTCACGCTGCCTGGGAAGTGTTAATTCCAGCCAAGCTTCGCTATGGCAAGGGAAGTTCTGACGAGTGGTACATATTGGAAGACCCCGACCGCAAATTTTATGATGAAATTTTGGGACTGCGCCTGCCGCAATCACAACAAATTATGATTGCATAAAGAAAGGAGGAAAAATGTGAATAGCAAGATCCACACCCTGGAAGTATGGGGAGACTTGGCCTGCTTCACAAGGCCGGAAATGAAGGTTGAACGATTCAGCTACCCCATTATCACGCCGTCCGCCGCACGGGGGATCTTTGATGCTATCTACTGGGAAGGAATTCGTGACGATAATGGCATACGTCCCTATTTCCACTGGCAGGTAGAACGGATCGAAATCCTTGAGATGCCCCGCTACATCGCCCTGCGACGAAATGAGGTCAAGGACAAAGTACCGTCAGACAGGACCATCAAGGCTTGGATGGAAGGGCGCGAACAGCCGGTACCTCTTTGGGCTGATGGCGGTAAGGATGAGTTGGGCACCGACCAGAAAGGTAGAACACAGCGACAAACTATGGCGCTGAAAAATGTCCGTTACCTCATGACCGCTCGGATCATCTCGAAACCGAAGTTTTCTGCCTCGGATCAAATTGCCAAGTTCGATAGCATATTCGAACGTCGTGCAAAACAAGGGAAGTGCTTCCAGCAGCCCTTCTTTGGTTGCAGCGAATTCCCGGCTTTCTTTGAATATGTACATGCCAGCGACTTATCGTCAAAGCAGGCGATTCCTTTTGATCAACACATTGGCTGGATGCTCTACGATGTCTTTGATTTACGGCGAGATGTCGTCCGGGACGATGAGCCATTCATCACCCTCTTCGATGCAACCGTGAAGGGGGGCGTTTTAGCGGTTCCACCCTTTGAGAGCGAAAAAGTTCGGAAACCGGAAAGGGGGAGAAGCTGATGCTGCATCATGTGGCTGACTTTGCTACGAAAAATATATCAACTTTACAACCTGGTTTCGGGCCGAAAAGGGTAAAATGGAGGGTTGACATTAGTAATAGAGGGACCGCTGTTGTCCAACCCTATGGCAGTGATGATGGTGGTGAACTGGAAAAGTGCCCTGAATACCCATCGAACCTTCTCCAGGGCGGAGGACGATGTCATTTCCTGGTAGAAACATTACAGGTAATGCTTTTGCTGCTCGATAAGAAGGATGACAAAGAAAAGTATCACGCGAAAAACCAGTATTTTGTTGAATTACTGAAGATGGCTGCCGAGGTAGCTCCTGAGTTGCTTATGGCAGCACATTTTTTAAACGATTCAGAAAAAGTTGAGTTGTTAAGGGAACATCTTGTCAGACAAGGGGCCAAGCCAACCGATAAGGCTTTTTTCACAATTGCTGGCCTGGACCCCCTCAAGCATCTTCCCTGTCTTACATGGTGGTCAGATTTCCGTAATTCTCTGACAAATGAAGGGAAAGGCACTGCGAGCATGCTCTGCTTTTTAAGCGGAGAGAATGTCAACCCCGAAGCAACTCATCCTAAAATTTCCGGCCTTAAAACTGTAGGAGGGAGAGGTCAGGATATTCTGATTGGGTTTGACAAGAAAGCTTTCGAATCATTCCGGCTTGAACAGTCGGCGAACTGCTCCATGTCTGAAGGTGCAGTGAATAGTTATTCAAAGGGGCTTAACTTCCTCATTGCCAACCACTCAAGAATGTTGGCTGGTGCAAAAGTTGTCCACTGGTTCAAGGAAGCTGTCAGGACTGAGAACGACCCGTTGGCGTTTCTGTTTGAGCCACCTGAACAGACTGAAGCGGCGGCACAGAGCACAGCCGGAAAGATCCTCGGCTCCCTGCGTACCGGAGAGCGACCGATCCCGGCCAATAACCGTTACTTTGCCATGACAGTATCGGGCGCGGCCGGACGGGTTATGGTGCGTGACTGGATGGAGGGGAGTTTTGAGGAACTGGTTGCCAGAATCGGACAATGGTTCTCCGACCTGGAGATTGTTGCCCGAAACGGCGGCAAACTTGCCCCTGATCCGAAATTTATGGCGGTGTGCGGTGCAATCGTACGAGATTTAAAAGACCTTCCTGCGCCAACGGCAACAACGCTTTGGCGTGTCGCCCTGGCCGAGTTGCCGATTCCCCAGCCGTTCATCGCCCAGGCACTGGCCCGTTTCCGCACTGACCTTATTGACGACAAACCGTTCAACCATGCCCGTATGGGTTTAATCAAAGCATACTTCATTCGCAAAGGAGGAAATCACGGTATGAGTGCCTATCTGAACAAAGAACACCCCGAACCCGCGTACCATTGTGGGCGTATCCTGGCAATGCTGGCGAGCCTGCAAAGGGCGGCGTTGGGGGATGTCGGTGCCGGTGTCGTGCAACGCTACTATGTGGCGGCCAGCCAGACGCCGGGTCTTACAATTGGCCGTCTGATGGGAAACGCGAAAAACCATCTTGGCAAAGTCGCGTCGGAAAGGCCAAAGCTTGCTTTCCGGTACGAAGAGCAGATTGCCGAAGTCATGAGCAGTATTAAAGACTACATTCCAAGGACACTTGACCTTGAACAACAGACCATCTTTGCGCTCGGCTATTACCAGCAGATTGCCGCCAATCGGGCTGGGAAGAATAACGACGCCAACGAATCCAGCAAAGGAGAAATACAATGAACGTTCAGAATCGCTACGAATTTCTTTATCTATTCGACTGTGAAAACGGCAACCCCAACGGCGACCCGGACGCTGGCAACAGTCCGCGCATAGACCCGGAGGACATGCACGGACTTGTCTCCGACGTAGCACTAAAACGGCGAGTGCGGAACTTCATCATGGAACGATTTGAGAATAAATCACCAAATGCCATCTATGTTGAACACGCTACCAATCTGAACAAGCCGATTGCTCTTGCACATGAAAAGACCAATGGTGCTGTGCCTAAAGAAAGCAAGTCAACAAAAGACCAGTCTCTCAAGGCTCGAAAATGGATGTGCGAAAACTTCTTTGATGTCAGAACGTTTGGGGCGGTTCTCAGCACCGGCGCAAATGCCGGACAGGTGCGCGGCCCGGTTCAGTTTGCGTTTGCCCGATCCCTCGATCCGATAATGCCACTTGACCTTTCCATTACCAGAGTTGCCAAAACGCCTACAGATAGGGAGATCAAGAGTGATTCCTCTTATCAGCAGCATGCTGAATGGGAGGCAAAGGCTCCGGAGGATTCTCTTCGCACGATGGGCCGTAAGGCATTGATACCTTATGGTCTCTATGTGGCCAAAGGCTTCATAAGCGCCAACCTTGCCAAAGGAACCGGCTTTTCCGAAGACGATCTCAAAAATCTCTGGGAAGCACTTTACAACATGTACGATCACGACCGTTCCGCCAGCAAAGGAATGATGTCCTGCCGAGGGCTATATGTGTTCAAACATGTGGGTACCGATACCAATCCTGAGCAGAAAGTTAGACAGGCTATGCTCGGGTGCGCGCCAGCTCATACACTTCTGGATCTCGGGAACGTGATAGATATTTGCAAAGCTGATGAAACAATGAGCAGGGACAAAGAGACAACCCCCCGCATATTTGCTCATTATAAAGTAACGATAAGCAAAGATAAAATCCCTGCTGGTGTTGAACTGTGGATGTGGGATGACGGCATAGGTGCTTTAACCAATGTGCAAACGGATGTCTGAAAATGGTTTCCGGGGGGATTCAGAGCGGGAATTGATTCCTATTTCCGCTCTGAATCAATATGCTTACTGCCCGCGGCGTTGCGCCTTAATCCATATTGAGCAAATATGGAATGAGAACAGGTTTACCGCCGAGGGACGAATCATGCACGAGCATGTGCATGAAGAAAACCGTGCCGTCAGGGGTGAGATCAGAATTGATTACGGGGTGTCTCTTCGTTCACTAAGCCTGGCTCTGATTGGAAAGGCTGATGTTGTGGAGTTTCACCGCCAGCCGGACGGCTCCTGGCTTCCTTTCTCGGTGGAATACAAGCGGGGAAAGCCTAAGAAGGATAATTCCGACAAGGTGCAGCTCTGCGCGCAGGCAATCTGTCTGGAAGAAATGCTCTCCATTAAAATTCCCACAGGGGCTCTCTTCTACGGCGAGACCAGACGTCGGCTTGATGTTTTTTTCGACGAGCCGCTACGCCGGGAAACAGAGGAAATTGCCCGCCTAGTACACGAGCTGATCGCCGCCGGGATAACGCCCCCGCCGGTTTATTCGAAGCGGTGCGAGAGCTGTTCGCTGGTGGCGGAATGTATGCCGAAGGCCCTGCAGAAAGACCGTTCGGTAAAAAATTATTTGGCACTGATCAGGGCAGCGCAATAGAAAATATCTTTTAGATGGACCCGTTGGAACGGAAACGGTTGTTTGCCAAGATGGAAGGAACTGCCAAGGACAGAAAACAAAAGGAGTGACCCCGTGCTATGATGACTCTAAAATTGTTCATATCGAGTCTCGACACAATCCCGGTATCGACATCGTGGTATCTGGCCGATATAAGCGAGGCGAAGGGCAGACAGGAACTTTATAAAAAGCAGTCGCCGCAGAGGCTGAAATCCCTTAAAGAACATGCCCTTATTGAAAGCGCTGTTTCATCCAATCGTATTGAAGGCGTTGAAGTTGATACGAAGCGCATCGGTACGATTCTGTTTGGAAAATCCCTACTTCAAGACCGTTCCGAGGAAGAAGTGCGCGGCTATCGTGAGGCGCTCAAACTTATACATGATTCAGCGTTAACCTTGCCCCTCACGGAAGATACCTGCAAGAAACTTCACTCTCAGATGCGGGGAGAAATATGGGATGCCGGCAAATACAAGGAAAAAGACAGCGACATTATAGAAACACGCCATGACGGTACTTCCAGTATAAGGTTCCGAACCGTTCCGGCTGTGAAAACCGCATCGTCCATGAATGAACTGATAGCCTCGTGGCAGGAATGTCTGCGCGATACGAAAATTCCTCCCCTGGTGACAATGGCGGCATTCAATCTCGATTTTCTGTGCATACACCCATTCCGCGACGGAAATGGAAGGGTCTCAAGGTTGCTGATGCTTCTGATGTGCTATCATCTCGGAATGGAGGTCGGGCGGTTTATAAGCCTCGAACGTCTCATCGAACAGAACAAGGAACGATATTATGAAACATTGAAAATGAGTTCGGAGGGATGGCACGAAGGCAGGCATAACCCGTGGCATTATATAAATTTTGTTTGTTTCGTAATTAAAAAGGCTTATGAAGAATTCGAAAACAGATTGAGTGGATCTCCGCAGCCAAAGGGTGAGAAAACGACAATAATTCACAAGGCGGTTGAGAGTTTTAGCGGCAATTTCAGTGTCGCTGACCTGCAAAGAGAATGTCCTGGCGTCGGCATTGATATGATACGCAGGGTTCTTAAAGACCTTCAGATTCAAGGGGCTATTGAATGTCTTGGCCGTGGCAGGAACGCAAAATGGAACAAGCGAGAAAATTAGGTAATAACGCCCGATATGGGTAATAAATTAGGTATTGTGGGTGATATGGGAAGCAATGAATAAGCTCTGAATCTCTGAAGCTTGTATTGGGAGAGCGATGAAGAAATACCTCAATACCCTGTTTGTCACAACCCAGGGCGCGTATCTCGCCAAAGAGGGTGAGACCATCGTTGTGAAGGTCGAGAAGGAAATTCGCCTTCGGCTTCCCGTTCATACGATCGGCGGGATTGTCTGTTTTGGAAATGTTTCGTGTAGCCCTTTTCTAATGGGATTTTGCGCGGAAAACGGCGTTGGCGTCAGTTTCCTGACTGAGCACGGGCGCTTTCTTGCGCGCGTTCAGGGGCCGGTTTCCGGAAATGTTCTCTTGCGGCGGGAGCAGTACCGAAAAGCCGATGACATGAACGTCTCCGCCGAAATTGCACGGGCAGTTCTGACCGGTAAGATTGCCAACAGCCGGACAGTCCTTCAACGTGCGCTTCGAGATCATGCGGACAAGATCGCTGCGGAAGAGGTTGGATTTGCCGTCAAGCGCCTGAGCAATCAACTGGAGCAGTTGAATAAAAAAAGGCCGCTGGATGAAGTCAGAGGTTGTGAGGGGGATGCGGCACATACCTACTTCGGCGTTTTCGATCATCTGATTGTGGTACAGAAAGAGGCTTTTTCATTTCAGGAGCGCAACCGCCGCCCGCCTCTGGACAATGTCAATGCCCTGCTTTCTTTTATTTATACGCTTCTTGTGCATGATGTCCGTTCGGCTTTGGAGGTGGTTGGACTCGATCCCGCGGTAGGATTTCTCCACCGGGATCGTCCGGGAAGACCAAGCTTGGCCCTCGATATGATGGAAGAATTTCGTTCGTTTCTGGCGGACCGGTTGGCCCTTTCGCTGATCAACCTGCGCCAGGTGCAGGGAAAGGGGTTTAAAAAAAGTGAGTCTGGGGCGGTATTGATGACGGACGATACCAGAAAGACAGTGCTGGTGGCTTATCAGGAGCGAAAGCAGGAGGAAATCGTGCATCCTTTTCTGGATGAAAAGGTCACGATAGGGACGCTTTTTCATATACAGGCAATGTTAATGGCAAGGTATTTACGGGGCGATATGGATGGTTACCCGCCATTTATATGGAAATAAGGAGAAAATGCTCCGACAGGAGAGGCATCAATTGAGAAGAGTTGAGGGAGTGTCATGCTTGTTCTTGTCAGCTATGATGTAGCAACGGTTGCCCCGGCCGGGCAGAGACGGTTGCATCGCGTGGCAAAGACTTGCCAGAATTATGGCCAGCGCGTGCAGTACTCTGTTTTTGAGTGCATTGTTGATCCTGCGCAGTGGACTGTACTGCGAAACAAACTGATCAAGGAGATCAATCCAGAGGAAGACAGCCTGCGTTTCTATTTTCTCGGGTCGAACTGGAAACACCGGATAGAACATGTTGGCGCAAAGAAATCGCTGGACCAGGAAGGTCCGTTGATAGTCTGAAAGACGGGTGCGAACCCCAAGCGGTTACTATTTCTCCGGGGAGTTCGCGCTATCTGCAAGCAATCGATTCTATAAGCTATTATGAGATAGGCTCTTTGACAATTGAATACAACAACTTTTTTTGCACAGGTTCGCGAAACAGTAAGTGAAGTATTAATGGTATCGAAGTGTTATGGAAAGTGAGTCGCCCCCCGCGCGGGGGCGTGGATTGAAACTGTTCAGCACTCAACAACACCGACGTCTTATGAGTCGCCCCCCGCGCGGGGGCGTGGATTGAAACTATCCTCGACGACCACCCTACCGCCCAGATGACGTCGCCCCCCGCGCGGGGGCGTGGATTGAAACTTTCACCCTCCCTTTCGTTGTTGGTCGAACAATTGTCGCCCCCCGCGCGGGGGCGTGGATTGAAACTTTTATTTATTTTTATGTTGGAAAAGGTTTGTAGTCGCCCCCCGCGCGGGGGCGTGGATTGAAACCAGTATCAGCCGCAGATTGCACTAATCCCGGTACGTCGCCCCCCGCGCGGGGGCGTGGATTGAAACTATTATCAATTCAAACTACAATGTCGTCAAAAGGGTCGCCCCCCGCGCGGGGGCGTGGATTGAAACTCTTTGTCGCCGGGGTTCGCTCCGAGGCCGATTCGTCGCCCCCCGCGCGGGGGCGTGGATTGAAACGCAGTATAAGGGACGAATATTTACGAAATGAATGTCGCCCCCCGCGCGGGGGCGTGGATTGAAACATTGGTGTTGGTATTGGGTTGATTATTAGGGTGGTCGCCCCCCGCGCGGGGGCGTGGATTGAAACGTGTCCGATATGTGGCGGTAAAGGCGGGCGTGTTCGTCGCCCCCCGCGCGGGGGCGTGGATTGAAACTTACAAAACGTAAAAATAACATGGGTAGGGTCAAGTCGCCCCCCGCGCGGGGGCGTGGATTGAAACTTTTTACGACCTGCTCGGGCTATTGTGGGCGTTGGTCGCCCCCCGCGCGGGGGCGTGGATTGAAACTGTCCATAGTTAGAGCGGCATTGGCTGAATTGAGTCGCCCCCCGCGCGGGGGCGTGGATTGAAACGCGAGCGTTGCATGTTACCTGTTCTGGGTCATCGTCGCCCCCCGCGCGGGGGCGTGGATTGAAACAAAGGTTGTTTCTCCGGCAGATGCACGAGTGCAGTCGCCCCCCGCGCGGGGGCGTGGATTGAAACCCTGTAGTATCTGTACCATCCGCGTCCTGGGGGGTCGCCCCCCGCGCGGGGGCGTGGATTGAAACGCAGCCCTTGGGGAAATTGCTGCCAGCCAGGAACGTCGCCCCCCGCGCGGGGGCGTGGATTGAAACAGCATGATCGCTCTGCCGGACGCGGGGACATATGTCGCCCCCCGCGCGGGGGCGTGGATTGAAACTCGATCATTGCGTTTCCGTTTGTCCACTCCCCGGGTCGCCCCCCGCGCGGGGGCGTGGATTGAAACAATTTGGCCGGCATCCTGAGCGAGGCGCCAACGGTCGCCCCCCGCGCGGGGGCGTGGATTGAAACAATCTGCGCCAGCATTTCCTTGTCAAAGAGTTGGTCGCCCCCCGCGCGGGGGCGTGGATTGAAACGGCTACGATGCGAGTCGCAGCCTCCCTCCCTTTGTCGCCCCCCGCGCGGGGGCGTGGATTGAAACATCATCCCGCAGGTCTTTGAGGATTTCGCTGTCGGGTCGCCCCCCGCGCGGGGGCGTGGATTGAAACAACCTTTCAATTCACATCTAATTTCATCCAATCCATGTCGCCCCCCGCGCGGGGGCGTGGATTGAAACCCACCAGGTGCTGTTCAGTTTTTTGCTGTTCTAGTCGCCCCCCGCGCGGGGGCGTGGATTGAAACATTCTATTTATGCTTTACCATCGACGATCATCCTGTCGCCCCCCGCGCGGGGGCGTGGATTGAAACCCGTGATATTGCATCTTCTTGATGGTTGCCCGGTGTCGCCCCCCGCGCGGGGGCGTGGATTGAAACTCAAAAAGCCTATGGCAACGCCGAAAGCTACGGCGGTCGCCCCCCGCGCGGGGGCGTGGATTGAAACCGCCCGATGTCGCACATAGCGGAGCCGCAGGCGCAGTCGCCCCCCGCGCGGGGGCGTGGATTGAAACGACGGCTGCTATGGAGGCCATGAATTTGATCCTGGTCGCCCCCCGCGCGGGGGCGTGGATTGAAACTCAAAAAACCTATGGCAACGCCGAAAGCTACGGCGTCGCCCCCCGCGCGGGGGCGTGGATTGAAACTTAGGCATCATCAAAACGGCAGGGGTTTTGCGACGTCGCCCCCCGCGCGGGGGCGTGGATTGAAACCAGTTCCAAGGCTCATGTCTCAACATCCTCTTCCTGTCGCCCCCCGCGCGGGGGCGTGGATTGAAACGTACTCGAACTACCTCATCGGCTTTCGCGCGGCGTCGCCCCCCGCGCGGGGGCGTGGATTGAAACATTGATTTCCTCCCGAGGTTGTTCAGGGCCAACAGTCGCCCCCCGCGCGGGGGCGTGGATTGAAACTGTCGGTGACGATTACCGGCTCGACCGCAACAAAGTCGCCCCCCGCGCGGGGGCGTGGATTGAAACCCGCTTGTATCTGTACCGTCTGCGTCCTTGGGAAGTCGCCCCCCGCGCGGGGGCGTGGATTGAAACATCGTAAACGATCTTTGCTTTCCCGGCCACAGCCGTCGCCCCCCGCGCGGGGGCGTGGATTGAAACGCCTGGGGGTTAATCCTGTTTGCCGGGGGAGCCCCGTCGCCCCCCGCGCGGGGGCGTGGATTGAAACGCAACAGACGAACCCGAACGTCACGGGTACGGGGTCGCCCCCCGCGCGGGGGTGTGGATTGAAACCTGCGGTGACCGGCCGGTCTCATTAACGAAAGTTGTTCCCCGTTGACTTCTATGCGGCTTCTTCTTATAGCCTCACCAGGCTTGGCCAAAGGGTTTATAAAAAGCTGGATAAACAATACTGCACGAGGGAGTTTTTATGAACGAACCTTTAATTATTGCAATGTCGCAGGGCAAAGAAATTGCCCTGCTGCCGGGCATGTCCAACCGGCACGGGCTCATTACCGGCGCCACCGGCACGGGTAAAACTGTCACGCTGCAAAAGATGGCCGAGTCTTTTGCCTCCATCGGCGTCCCGGTCTTTATGGCGGACGTCAAGGGTGACCTCGCCGGCATCGGCGCAGCGGGCAGTGCCTCCGAGAAAATCCTCAAGCGTTTGGAATCAATCGGCATTAAAGAATTTAAACCGCGCGCCAACACATCCGTGTTCTGGGATGTTTTCGGCGAATCCGGGCACCAGGTGCGGGCAACAGTATCCGATATGGGACCATTGCTTTTATCGCGACTATTGAATCTCAACGAGACGCAAGCCGGCTTTATGCTTCCGCTTGCAGGATTGATGCGATAATTGTTTGTTTTAAAGCGCTCTCTTTTGCGTCTTGGTTTTGCGGTCGGACCGACCGCGTGCTCAGCTCTACCCTCAGCAGCCCACCATCATGATATGCACCGTATCCCCCTCATCCAGGGTTTCATGCATCCGCTGGCCATAGGAAAGATGCCGGATCATATTAACAACCACCCGGTAATGAATATCGATCTCGTCATTCTGGTCCAGCAGGATCGAGTTCACCGTGGGACCGAATCTGCTTCTCAGGCCGTCCACAAGATCCCGGAGGGTGTTTCCCTGAAAGACAATATCTATTTTTTTCTGTCTTTTCATTAGCTTATAAAGATCAGGCAAGCCCTCGATCCTCAAGTGAATTTTCATGAATATTCCTCCTCGCACCAGACTCCCGCTTCTTATCAAGGCGGGCGAGCCGGATTCCGGCCCTCGCTGTGTCCGTCTGTCCAATTATCGTTGCGGATCTATCACTTTTCGACGATGGAAGTATAGGGGGGCGTTTTGGCCTGTCAATAAATATTTCGCGTCTGTTTCCCCCGGGTTTTTGGTTGACTTTTGATGAAGCGTTGCCTATTACGATACCCAATTCATAATTATGGGAGGGATCGTCCGCATGGGAATCGGCAGAACGCCCGCTGGAAGGCATATCAGATATTTTCCGCGCCGCAAGACTGCTTGCGACGGGCCGATCCCCGTCGCTGGGAAGCAAAGGCTGGAGCACCGGGTCGTCATAGAGGAACACTTGGGAAGGCCGCTCCTCAGAAGTGAGGTTGCCAATCATATTGATGGGAACTGCCTCACTCCGCGGCGGGAAAAAGGTTTCTGTGTTGTATTATGAAGAAGCGCATCGCGGAAGAGTCCATCCTATTTATCAGCGTCATCAAGTGGGTCGTGCTTGCGACCGGCGTGGGCGCCCTGATCGGGCTGGTGGTTACCTTCTTTCTTAAACTGCTGGCATGGGGAACGGCTGCCGGCCAAAGTCACCCCTACACGTTTTTGCTGCTGCCGGCGGCCCTGTTTCTGAGCGCACTGTTGACCAGGATAGCGCCGGACGCGAAGGGGCACGGGACGGAAAAGGTCATTGAGGCCATCCACAAGCGTGCCGGCAAGATAAACGCTACGGTGGTTCCCGTCAAGCTTGTGGCAACGCTCATCACGCTGTGCATCGGGGGATCCGCCGGAAAGGAGGGACCTTGCGCGCAGATCGGCGCCGGAGTGTCATCTATCCTGGCCGATCTCCTAAGGTTCGACGAGCACGACCACAAGAAACTGGTCATTTGCGGCATCAGTGCGGGATTCGCGACGGTGTTCGGAACGCCGATCGCCGGTTCCATCTTCGGAGTGGAGGTGCTCTTCGTCGGCGCGATTCTCTACGATGTCCTTCTGCCTTCGTTCATCGCGGGCATTACCGCCTACCAGGTTTCCTCAGCGCTGGGAATTCAGTATTTCTACCATCCGGTTAACGTGGTCCCCGGCTTCAGCGAGGTCTTTTTCCTCAAGGTTATCCTGGCGGGCATGTTCTTTGGACTGTGCTCAATGATGCTCATCGAGATTCTGAAGCTGGGAGAAAAGATCTCTGGGCGGCTTCGCGTCTGGGATCCGTTGAAGGGGCTGATCGGCGGCGCGGCTCTGGTGATTCTTACAGTCCTGTTCTCGAGCCGCTATCTGGGGCTGGGCCTGGACACCATCGAAGCGTGTCTCCGCGGAGACAAGGTTTCCTGGTACGCCTTCCTGCTGAAGCCGCTATTCACGTCGATCACGCTGAATTTTGGAGGCAGCGGCGGCATTGTGACGCCGATCTTCTACGTGGGCGCAACTTCCGGAGTTTTGTACGCCACCCTTATGGGACTCAATACGATAACCTTTTCCGCCATAGGCTTTACCAGTCTCCTGGCCGGTGCGGCGAATACCCCCATCGCGGCGAGCATCCTCGCAATCGAATTATTTGGCCCTGCTGTCGCACCCTATGCCACAGTGGCGTGCGTCATTAGTTTCCTGATGACGGGACATCGCAGCGTCTATCATTCCCAAATCCTCTCCATGCATAAGTCTGAGTCGATTCAGGTGGCGATCGGGAAGGAAATGGAGAATCTCGAGACGACATACGCCCCCCGGAAGAAGGGCCTGTTGACGCAACTGCTCCGGCTGTTCCGGGCGGTGGAACGTGTGCTGAAGCGGAAAGGCGAATAGCGTGACTCAATTGCTGATAATTCCGGCAATAACAATCACGGTCTCAGTATTGCCCGGTTAGACTTTTACATAACGCGCTTGCCTTACAAAATTGCCCCTTTTAAACTCACTCCCCCGGCCCGAGGGGCCAGAAAATGCTCCCTCCCCGGCCCGAGAGGCCAGAAAATACTCCCTCCCCGGCCCGAGAGGCCAGAAAATACTCCCTCTCCCCCCGGGAGAGGGTTGGGGTGAGGGCAGGCCTTGCAATTCCTTAACATGGCAACACTGTCGCCGGCCGTTTATAAACCGTTCTAAAAAAGACAAACGAGAATGGCGGTTTTTCAGTTTACGCCCGTTGTCCATTTACCCCCGTTTTATGGCTTCTGAGCCAATTACTTTGTCGTACGATGGGGTTTGCAGTGATGAAATAATATTACTCCTTTCCTTTTGGGGTTAAAAAGATTTATATGGGCGCTCAACTCGCACGTTTGGTTACAGAAAAAGGAGAAAGACGGAATGACACGATTGGATCGTTTGCCATCTTACGAGAGAGAGCATTTGTTGGCGCTTCGCTGCCCCGATTATAAAGAGACTCCCCTGGTTAAGGGCCCTCCGCTAAATGAACGAAGAGTGGCCATTCTCTCCACCGCCGGTCTTCAGAGAAGAAATGACCTCCCCTTTGGAGTTGGAGCTAACGATTATCGGATTATTGCCTTCGACACACCCTCATCGGAGATCGTGATGAGCCACGTCTCCAGCAATTTCGATCGCACCGGCTACCAGCAGGATATCAATATCGTTTTTCCGCTCCAGCGCCTGAAGGAACTTGTCGAAGCAGGTGAAATAGGCAGCGTCGCCCAGTACCATTACTCCTTTATGGGGGCAACAGACCCGACAGCCATGGAAAAGCGGGCCAGAGAGCTTGCCCATATAATGAAAGCCGAGGGGGTTGATGCAGTTCTGCTTGTACCGGTCTGACCAAACTGCACGCGCGCCGTGGGCGGGCTTAGTCATTACATAGAAAGCGAAGGAGTTCCCACCACCCAAATAAGCTTGGTTCGCGACCACACAGAACGTATAAATCCGCCGCGGGCTCTTTGGGTGCCTTTCGATTTCGGCAGGCCGCTGGGAGCGCCGGATGAGCCTGAGTTCCAAAAAAAGGTCTTGCTGGCCGCGCTGAGTTTGCTTGAAAAATCCGGGCGCCCAATCATCGAGGATTTTTTAGAGGATGCGCCCGTTTCGGAAAATGAGTTCACGCCCACCGCGTGCCCCGTAAGCTTTCGCGCTCAAACTGGGCAAGGCGAAGAAATTGACGATATCGGTAAACTGTTGGCGGATTTTCGAGAAGAGGCGGAAGGATTGCAAAACTGGTTTGATATAGGGTTAAAAAAAAGAGGGCGGACTACCACCGGCACGTCAAATCTCTCCCTGAAAGAAATAGTGGAATTATTTTCGGTCTTTATAAAAGGGGATATGCCCGAAAGCCCGGTTAGCAGCATGCCTGTCGATATTACTATGAAGCTTGCCAGTGAAGACCTCAAGGCCTATTACACCGAGGCCTTGTCGGCACAGCCCGGAGGCCCTACCAGTCCCGACGCCCTGGCAAATTGGTTCTGGGGTGAAACAGCGGCTTCCAGGGTTCTTGGGAAGATGCGCGACCGTGCCCTTTTGTGTGAAGATAAGGGGCTAAAAATCCTGGGCTCGTTATTGCTCATTCCCAGAAATCAGCTCCACAGATTCACCAATTAGCTTTTTTGGGGGTCATTTCTTTAGTGCGGCCGGGCAAGGTCGCGTAATCGAGCGGGAGGAAAGGAAGCTACACATGTCAGCGCGTTGTGAGGAAACATTGGCCGTTCACGGAAGCGGGGAGCCGGTGGAGGACAAGCCGATCAACCACATCGTGGAGGCCGATATCAAAGGCTTTTTCGATAATGTGAATCAGGATGTTCGGATTTTCTGCGAATTGACGATGTGAGGAGCCGTGTGCGTAAATAGCGCAAGCACGGTTCTGAGAGGGGTCAGCGACAACTGATGTATGGTTGAGGAGAACACAAACATTGACCTACAGCGTTGGGAGAAGCTGATCTGCTCGACTTTTTAGCGTTTTTGCGGGGGTGAGACCGGAGTGAAGGTAAGCGGGCGTGAGCTGAAGACGGTTGGCCGAGAGAAAAACGCGGCGGTGTGCCTGTGGTGGGGCCGTGTTTATGTTTATCCGGCAGTTCTTTGTGTAGAGTAAAGCCACGGTTTGTGGCGGCATCTTAACGGACTTGCAAAACTATCGCTGGCTCAGGGCGAAAACGCATGCGCAAACGCTTCTGATCCTACCCTTGCGGTACCCGCTGCTTTCTGGCGGAAACGGTGCAGATCCGGGAAAACGCCTCGGAGATAAACAGGACCGGGAGGCTGCGTCCAGCGCTATCAAGGCGACAAGGATTGGCTGTTCCTGCGGCCAAGAAGCTTTCATTAGGCAGATAGAAGGCTTCTCAACCGGCGATGGACGGCCTCACTCTGCGTAGAAAAATAGGTTTCTGTCCCTCCTACAAATTAAAAATTGACAAATATTTCCGGATTTTATACAGTTGAAGGCACGAAAACGTCCCGTGATCTGCGGGGGCGTACACTGCGTGATGGATCATTGATTGAGACAGGTTATCGAATGAACGGTTTTCTTCAGGAAGTGCTTGCTTTCCGTAAAGAGCTTTTCTGGGATAAAGCTGCCTTGGATCCCGAGAAAGACAGATTCGTCATCGTCGAAAGGATTCTTGAGTTTGGAACGGAGCGTGAAGCCCGGGAGGTTGTCTCCCGCTTCGGCGAGGAATTCGTCCGGGAGGTTGTATGCACCAGTCGGAATCTGAGTCCAAAAACCGTCAACTATTTTTGCTTGTTATTTGATATCCCCCGGGAGGCTGCACGATGTTTTTCCGATGCATCACAGCGGACATGGCAACCATTCTGAAAAACCCGGTCATTAGGGAACTTCCGCCACAAACCTATCTGGCGGGCGGCACCGCCGTGGCTCTTCATCTTGGCCACCGACTGTCCGTGGATTTTGACTTTTTTACCCTCCAAGACATGGACAGTTTGCAATGGTTTCATGAACTGCAAAAGGCGTTTTCGGGTATTTTCAGACTCTCTGCCGTAAAAATCGAGAAGAATACGCTGGTTGCAAACATGAACAGCACGGGATTCAGTATTTTTACCTATCCCTATCCCCTCATCGAAGAACCGGGGGCGGATACTGCCCTGCCTGTTTTGCTGGCATCCCTCCGCGATCTGGCGCTTATGAAACTCATCGCCATCAATCAGCGCGGCGCGTGCAAGGATTTTATAGATCTGAAATGCATTATGGAAAAGACCGGCCTGACCATGGATGCTCTCATGCGTGACATCCGCCGGAAATACTCGGTCGGAGAAGAGATGCTTTTTCAACTGAAGAAGAGCCTGCTCTACTTCGACGATGCGGAAAGGGATTTGAATGTGAACATGTTTTCGGCAAAAAGCGGCCGTTTCGAACCCCTGGCCGATGATGCATGGATTGCCGTGAAACGATATTTCGAGCACATGTTGAAAAAAGGATGATGGTGTATTCCGGGTATTCCGGGAACAGCGCTTTGACTTTGACGGCGAGTCACTGCACTGAATTTCTCCTTTGCGGCGCCCCGTAAAAACCAGTTAGTTCATCGTTATGCCTTCGGAGCTTCGTGATGGAAAAATCGGAAAAAGTGTGGAAGGAATATCATTCAAGGCTGCGCGCCTTTATTAAAAACAAAATGTCCGACGACACGGCGGCGGATGACGTTCTGCAGGACGTATTTCTGAAAATGCATGCAGGATTGGACTCTTTGCAGGACGCGACAAAGCTGCAAGGCTGGCTCTACCAGATTGCAAGAAACGCCATCGTCGATTATTATCGTTTGCAAAGGCCCACCGAAGATATTCCTGAGTGGTTTGCGCATCCCGAACCTGATTCCGGCGAAAGGACCACTCAAGAGTTGGCGGAATGTTTGCGGCCCATGATCCAATTACTGCCCGAAATATATCGGGAAGCAGTCATTCTATCGGAATTAAAAGGATTGAAGCATAAGGAAATCGCACAGATGCAAGGCACATCGCTTTCCGGCGCCAAATCCCGCGTACAACGCGGACGCGCCTTGCTCAAAGAAATGCTGGCCGACTGCTGCCGACTCGAGTTCGATCACAAAGGGCGGCTCAGTGATTATGAACGAAAAAACAAGGCCTGTAATGTTTGTTGACCAGTGAACGCGGGCGTGCGTCTTTTTCGGGCTTTTTCCGTCTTTAGGGTGAGCAATGCTCATAAATCCTAAGGAGGAGATTGACATGGAGAAGCAAGATAATGAAGAGATTCGCAGCGCGGTTCGGGAAAATTACGGAAAGATTGCTTTAGCAGGGGACGCAGTAGGCTGTTGTTCTGCCTCATCGTGTTGCGGAGCGGCAAACGATGTATCGGCAGCGGAAATTTCAATCGGCCTGGGTTACTCCGGCGGGGATGTGACGGCTGTTCCGGAGGGGGCGAATATGGGGCTTGGGTGCGGCAATCCACAGGCGATTGCCTCTTTGCAGCCCGGCGAAACGGTGCTCGATTTGGGCAGCGGCGGAGGGTTCGATTGTTTCCTCGCGGCGCGGGCCGTTGGAGACAGCGGACATGTTATTGGCGTTGACATGACGCCGGAGATGATCACCAAGGCCCGCCTGAATGCGGAGAAAGTCGGGTTCGGGAATGTCGATTTTCGTCTGGGAGAGCTGGAAAACCTTCCGGTTGCAGACGGGATTGTTGACGTCGTCATTTCGAACTGCGTGGTCAATCTTTCTCCCGAAAAAGAAAAGGTATTCAGCGGGGCTTTCCGCGTGTTGAAGGCGGGTGGACGGCTGGCAATTTCCGATGTTGTTGCCACCGCCGAGATGCCCGACGCCGTGAAGAAAGATATGGCCATGTACGCCGGCTGCATAGCGGGCGCATCTTTCATCCCCGAACTCGAAACCATGCTGAAGCGAACTGGTTTTGAGGACATCCGGATCAGGCCGAAGGATGAAAGCAGAACCTTTATCCGCGAGTGGGCGCCGGGAAGCAAGGTCGAGGAATATGTGGTTTCGGCGACGATTGAGGCCGTAAAACCAAAGGCATAACCTATAAGGATTGAGGCGACCCGCAAAGCAATTAAATTTACGGCACGAACAAAGTTGCGGGTCGAACTCAATCAGGAATATGCATTTCATGCGATTGATGATATGCTCAGAGGCGTTAAAAGTTAAACAGGAGGGGCAAACATTATGACAGCAAATTCCGATTTACTTTCTCCGTGCGGTCTTTATTGCGGCGTCTGTGCCATTTACATTGCCCATCGCGACGGCAACGACAGACTAAAGGAAGGGCTGGCAAAACTCTACAGGGGAGGAACTCCGGGCAAGGGCGCTCTGCCGGGCAGCGAGTTTCTTTCGGCAGAAGACATTCACTGTCGCGGCTGCTTGTCCGATGAGCGATTTATGCATTGTCAGCAATGTGAGATCAGAAATTGCACAAAAGAAAAAGGTTACGACGGGTGTCATCAATGCGATGAATTTCCGTGTCGTCACATTGACAATTTCCCCATGGCCGTCGGGAAGAAGGTCATCCTCCGGGCTGTCCCGTATCGGCGGGAGTTTGGCGACGAAAAATGGGCAAGGGACGAAGAGGCACGTTATATTTGTCCGGAATGCGGCAATAAAGTTTTTCGCGGCGCGATGAGATGCAATCAATGCAAGGCGCCTTTGGATCTGGATTGAAAAAAATGTTGAGACAGAATTTGTAATTTACTGAAAAAAAAGGGATTTAACTATATGGAAATGACACCCTCCCCTTCTCCTTCTGATTTTATCAGAGACAGCATTGATGACGATATCAAATCCGGCAAGTGTGCGGGGCCGGTGGCGACCCGCTTCCCGCCTGAGCCCAACGGCTATCCCCATATAGGCCATGCCAAGTCGATCTGCCTGAATTTCGGGATTGCCGCCCAGTACGGAGGGACGTGCAATCTGCGGCTCGACGACACCGATCCGAGCGGGGAAAGTATGGAGTATGTAGAGTCGATTATCCGCGATGTAAAATGGCTCGGATTCGATTGGGGAAACAGGCTCTATTTCGCCTCCGATTATTACGAAAGATTGTATCAGTATGCGGTTGAGCTGATCCAGAAGGGCCATGCCTATGTATGCGATCTGAACGCGGACGAGACGCGCGCGTACCGGGGAACGCTGACTGAGCCGGGGAAGGAAAGCCCTTTTAGCAGCCGGTCAGTAGCGGAAAATATGAATCTTTTTGAGAGGATGAGGGCGGGAGAATTTGCCGAGGGGGCGCGTGTTCTGCGAGCCAGGATAGATATGGCTTCTCCCAATATGGTTATGCGCGATCCGGTTATCTACCGAATCAAGAGAAGCAGCCACTATCGCACCGGAGAGAAGTGGTGCATCTATCCAATGTATGACTTCGCCCATTGCCTTTCCGACTACAGCGAAGGCATTACCCATTCCCTTTGCACCCTCGAATTTGAAAACAACCGGCCCCTTTATGAGTGGTTTCTGGAGAAACTGGTAGTAAAACCGCATCCGCGGCAGATCGAGTTTGCCCGTCTGAACCTGAGCTACACGGTGATGAGCAAACGCAAGCTTATGGAATTGGTTGAGAAAAATATGGTGAGCGGGTGGGACGACCCCCGGATGCCGACCCTTTCCGGAATGCGCCGCCGGGGCTATACCCCGGAGGCGATCCGGAATTTTTGCGAGATAATCGGCGTTTCTAAAAACGACAGCCTGATCGACATGTCGCTTCTGGAAAATTGCGTCCGGGAGGATCTGAACGAGCGGGCGCCGCGGGTAATGGCGGTGCTGCGCCCGCTGCGCGTTGTGATTAATAACTATCCGGAAGACCTTGTCGAGGAGTTTGATTGTCCGTACCATCCGAAGAACCCCGCGATGGGCTCGCGGAAGGTAACATTTTCACGAGTGCTGTTTATAGAACGGGATGATTTTATGGAGAATCCACCCAAGAAATTCTTCCGGCTTGCCCCCGGCAAAGAGGTGAGGCTGCGCTATGGCTATTTCATCCGCTGCGTTGATGTTGTCAAGAACAACGCGACCGGCGAGGTGATCGAGGTCCACTGCACCTACGATCCGGCAACGAGGAGCGGTTTTGCGCCGGACGGAAGGAAGGTCGAGGCAACGATTCACTGGGTGTCGGCAGCTCACTCCGTGGCGGCGGAGGTAAGACTCTATGATCGGCTGTTTAAGGTCGCCGAGCCGCTTGCGCAGGAGGGCGACTTCATCAGCTACATGAATCCCGGGTCAAAGGAGGTTGTCACTTCCTGCCGCCTGGAGCGAAGCCTTGCCGATGGAAAAGCGGGGGAACATCTCCAGTTTGAGCGCCTGGGCTATTTCATTGCCGACCCGGAAGATTCCGCGCAAGGGGCGCTTGTCTTCAATCGAACGGTTACCCTGAGAGACTCCTGGACCAGGCTTGCCGGCAAAAATAAGTAAACCGTTTCTACCGGAGGAAATTGACGATGCGGGCAAAGATCGCACTCTTCAGCGTCATGGCAATGCCGAAAAGATAATCTTTTGTGCCGTAATACTTGTCAACCGCTGAAACGATCCACGCCTCCGGATAAAGCGGGGGGATGATGGTCAGCGGCCACATGTGCCTAAGGATGATGTCTTCCTCTTTCTTCGTTAAAGTTATTACTTTTCTTGCATTTTCGAGGGCGATGCGGGGATGTCTGAAACCGTGCCAGCGCGGCCCCTCACGCAGCCAGTCGTAGTAAAAAAGGTCGTGCAGAAGTGCTCCCCTCGCAATCATCCGGGTGTCAAGATTAAATTTTCTGCCGATTCGGAAGCTCAACCACGCCACGTCTATGCAGTGTTCCAGGCGGTTTTTCTGGTAGTGGTGAAGGTGCTTTTCCAAAGCGCCGACAAGGGGATCACTCAGAAGTGGTTCTATGATGTTCAAAAATTCGCGTTCGCTTGCCATTGTTTCGCTGCGCCTTTTCTCTCCTGCCTCGGCGCCCAATTGGTCGCCCTTTATCAGGAAATCCACCATGATAATCTCCAGCAGCAACAGGGCAAAAATGGTCGTCGGCATGGTGAATTCACGATAAAGGAGCAGCGAAGGCGGAAGCAGAAAATATTCCAGAAGAAAGGCCAGGGCCACCCAGTACAGTGAAAACTTCAGGCACACATAGCCGCGTATCGACCAGGGGCCGTCGCTATAGTTCCACAGGCGAATGTTAAAAAACCGATCCAGCGACCAGCCGGCGAATAACTCCAGCAGCGTCGTGGTCGCTATGTAGATGATGGCCTTGACTGCTATATGGATGGCGAGCAGAAGCGGTTTCAGCAGCACTGCCTGCTCCTCTCCCGGTAAATAGGATAAAAATCCAAGAATGATAAAAACAAATGAATAATCCATTATTTGAGGTTTGACCAGACTGATCAGGACTGCCCCGAGACCGTATATTGGCAGATAGGGCCCGGTCAGAAATCCTGGATTGATCAGACGCCGCATCTTCAGCGACCGGTAAACGCTTTCGAGAAGCCAGCCGGCAACGGAGAACAGGGCAAATACGAACACTATCTCGATTAGTTGGATCTGCATGGATCAGGTTTTCCCTTCTTTGGATGATAAAAGGCCATGACACAGTATTTCGAAAAGGGACGCCGCTTCTGAGTCTGTATCTGCCAGCTTTGCCGGCAGGTCTGGATGGTTATCGGCGGGTGAGGAGAACCCCCGCATAAGGTAGCCGATGAGTTTTGAAGCCTTAGCCGTATCCTGGGGGGGAAATAAACCTTCCGTCGCCCCTTGCTCGAGGATTCCGCTCAGCAGCCGCTCCTGCGCGGAGAAAAAATTCTCCCTGGCGGCGGCTATTCTGGACACAAAACGGTAAGATTGGCTATGTTCGTCGGCAAACAGCAGGGATTCTTCCCTGACCATTTTCAGGCTTTCCTTGATGAAGGCATTGAGTTTTTCGAGCGGCGAAGGCAGAGCTGCAACCGCCTGGCTTACCCGTTCCGCCATAAGACCGATTTTTCTGTCGAGCGCCTCTGTGTAAACCTGGTCCTTGCTGCCGAAATAGTTGTAAATGGTCGCCTTGGCAACCATTGCGGCGCGGGCGATGTCGTCTATGTTGGTCTTATTTATGCCGTGCCGGCGGATCATCTTCCAGGCCGTTTCCAAAATGGCTTCTTTTATGTTGGTTTTCATGGTTTATGTCTCGGCATTACAATATTGTACTTTTTACGTCTAAAAGTATAAACGCCGGAGATGAGAATGTCAAGGATTTTTGCGGACACTTTCATACAAAATTCTGTCATACAAAATTCATACAAAATTCTTGACAATCGAAAATCTGTACCGCATAATCAAACCGCTCGTTAGGGGTGTCCTTTAGGGGACTGAGATGCCGAATTTTTGGCGACCCTTTACCGACCTGATCAGGGTAATGCCTGCGTAGGGAAATGAGCCGATTGCGCAACATGCAAAAAGGCCGCTTCCCCCCGCGAGGCGGCCTTTTTGCGTTTTGAACGGAGGGGAATGAAATGACGCAGCTCGATGCGGCCAAAGAGGGTAAAATCACAAAGGAAATGGAACAGGCGGCGAAACACGATGGGGTGGCGCCGGAGGAGCTCTGCGGGAGGGTGGCGGCCGGTTCCGTCGTGATCCCGAAAAACCGTTTGCGTGCCTTCAAGGCGAGGGCAATCGGCCGGGGGCTCTCGACCAAAATCAACGCCAACATCGGAACCTCGGCAAGCCATGCCAATCTCCCGGAGGAGATCGAAAAATTGCGCACGGCCATTGAGGCCGGGGCGGACGCCGTGATGGATCTCTCGACCGGAGGCGATATCGATGCGATCCTTAGAGGGATGATAGAACACTCCTCCATAATGATCGGAACGGTGCCCATCTATCGCTCCATCAGCCGCCTGTTCGCCGGCGGTCAAACCTGCGGGGATCTAACCGAGGATGCCCTCTTTGCGGATATCGAACACGAGGCGCAAATGGGCGTAGATTTTATGACCCTCCACTGCGGCATCACAACCCGGCCGAGCATCTGGGACTGCCCACCGTCCAGGACGTGCGCGAAGGGGTGATCGCGTCGCGCATCGCAGCGCACATCGGGGATTTGGAGAAGGGGGTCGCCGGGGCGTGGCAGAGAAACGAAAGCATGTCCCGGGCCAGGAGAGGCTTCGACTGGGAAACGATGTTCCAGCTTTCCATCGATCCGGTGAAGGCAAGACGGGTCCGCTGCATGACCGAAGACAAGGACCGGGATGTCTGCACCATGTGCGGCGAGCTGTGTGCAATTAAAACGTACAGCCGCTTCATAGACGGCAACGCCGCATGAATATCCATTCGCGGAGGAAGCGGAGGCGATTAAATGAGTGAGGAGGTCAAAAATTTGAATTCTTTGAATGGAACATACACCCGTAAAGCGGCCTATGCTGTGGTGTTGGTGGCCCTTGGGGTAGCGCTGGCGCCCTATACGTCATTCCCTGTAGGCATCGCCAAGGTCAATCCGACCCAGCACTTTGTCAATGTGGTTGCAGCGTTGTTGCTGGGACCTTGGTGGGCAGTGGCGATCGCGACTATCATCGCCGCGCTGCGCAACGCGATGGGGCTGGGAACCTTGCTGGCCTTTCCCGGCGGCATGATCGGCGCCCTTCTGGCGGGTCTCTTCTATCGTTATACCCGCAACATTTACGCAGGCGCCGTCGGCGAAATCGTCGGCACCGGATTAATCGCGCCTCTGGTCTGCGCGCTGCTTGTGGCTCCCGTGTTGATGGGGAAAGTCATTCCCCTGTTGGCCTTGATCCCCTCATTTTTGGCAAGCACACTTGCGGGCGCCGTTTTGGGGGTGCTGGCCATAAAGCTGCTGGAACGGGCCGACATCGTCCATCTCAAGATTTAACCGATGACGTCGCCTTTATGGGTGGTGGAAACCGACCGACTTGGGTACGCCTATCGGCAAGAGGATGCGAACCTTGCCCTGGACGGCGTGGACTTGCGCATTGCGCCTGGGGAGTATCTGCTCGTTTGCGGCGCCAGCGGCTCCGGAAAATCGACGCTTTGCCGCACTTTTAACGGCCTGATCCCCCACTTTTACGGCGGACGTCTGTATGGGGAGGTACGCATCGCCGGTAAACCCACCTCCGGGCAATCCGTCACGGATCTTTTCGAGCGGGTAGGAATGGTATTTCAGAACCCTGAAGTCCAGTTGTTCAATTCCAGCGTCGCTCGGGAAATCGCCTTTGGCCTGGAAAGCCTGGGACTTCCCCGAGCCGACATTCGGGAACGGATTTTTGCAACCGCGCAAATGCTTGATATTTCGGACCTGCTGGAGCGCAACCCCCAGGAATTGTCGGGTGGAGAGCAGCAATTGTCGGCGATTGCCGCGGTGTTGGCGATCGCCCCCCAACTGCTGGTACTGGATGAACCCTATGCCAATCTTGATTCCGTAAGCGTTCGGCGGGTACGGGCGGCGCTGCAAGCGATTCAACGAAAGGGCGTGGGGGTGGTGATCAGCGAGCATCGGCTGCCCTATACCGTGCCGGACGTTCGGCGAATGGTGGTGCTTCACCGGGGACGTATCGTGCTGGACGGAGCGCCTGAGCGGCAGCTTGCCCAAAACCTGGAGCCTTTCGGACTGGAATCGCCGCTGCCGGTCCGCGTCGGCCGGCGATTGGGACTGCCCCGGTTGCCTCTCAGTGTTGAGGCGCTCCAATCGCTGGAGTTGACTTCCCCGCTGCCTGCCGACTTGAAGATCGTTTCGCCGACCCTCCCGTCAACTGCGGCGGAACTTGTACTGGAAGTCGAGCGCGTTTCCTTTGACTTAAACGGCGCATCCATTCTGCGCGACGTCAGTTTCACGCTGCGCAGAGGAGAATCTTTGGCGATTGTAGGGGCCAACGGCGCCGGAAAAACCGTATTGCTCAAACATCTCAATGGCCTGTATCGCCCAACCCGGGGGCGTGTCCGCTTGCTGGGGCAAGAGACCGGCCAGGTCAAAGTCTCCCAACTGGCCCGACAGGTGGGCATCGCTTTTCAAAATCCCAACAGCCAGTTTTTCAAGCTGACGGTATGGGATGAACTGCTCGTGGGCCCCAGGGCTTTGGGGCTCTATGATGAGGCTTGGCTCCGGAAGCTTATCAGGTTGTTCCGCCTTGAGTCGTTGCTGAAGCGCGCCCCGTATCGGTTAAGCGACGGCGAAAAAAAGCGGGTGGCGTTTGCCGCGGCATTGGCCCACCGCCCGGCGATCCTGGCGCTGGACGAACCGACCGCCGGCCAGGACTGGTATTTTCGGAGTATCCTGGGGACCCTGTTGGCCGAATTGCGTGCGCAGGGACAGGCCATCCTGCTGGTCACGCATGACCTCGCCTTTGCCGAACAGCACGCCCACCGCTGGCTCCTGCTGGCCCATGGGCAGGTAGTTGCCGACGACGCCCCCTGGAAGGTGATGGCAGACAAGGCCGTCATGGAGCGCGCCCATCTCGAACCGACCGACTCTTTTCGACTGTTTTCGGCAGATAACCGCAGCCTTGCGCAAACAGCTCAGTCTGGAGGAGAGAATCATGCTTGATCCGCGCACCAAGCTGTTATTGGCCATGGGGTATGCCGCCCTCACCGTGGCGTCAACCAGTCTGCTCTGGTCGCTCGCCGCAGGGGGAATTCTGTTGTTCTTCGTCATTGTCATCGGTAAAACAAGATTATACCTGCCTTGGCTGCGGATGGCGCTGCCCATGTCGCTGTTCTTCGGCGCGGTCGTCTGGTGGACGGCGGATGCGCGGATTGCAGCGCAGGCGGCGCTGAAACTGCTGACGCTCGCTACGGTTTTTTTTGTCTTCTTCAGCATCACGCTCCCCGACGATTTGGGAAACTCGCTGGTTGAAGCCGGAATGCCGTATGTCGTCGCCTTTGTTCTGAGCACCTCCTTGCAGTTCGTGCCGATCATGAAAAGAAGGATAAGAAACGTCATGGACGCCCAGCGGGCCAGGGGAATCCCGCTGGAACCGGGATGGTCGGCACTGCGGCATTACCCGGCGTTTTTGGGACCGATCCTGATTCAGGCGTTTCAGATGGCCGAGGCGTTGGCCGAAGCGATGGAGGCGAGAGGATTTGGCCGCTCGGGGCGGACCTTTCTCAAAGAGTACCGGATGGGTATTCGGGATGGGCTGGCATTGGCCGGCGGCCTGTTTGTTTTGATCGCCTGCATTCTGGGACGGCATGGATGGGGATAGATGATATTCAGCCACGATTTTTGCGTCAGCGCCGAAACGGAAAAGCTCAAGGGCTATTTTGAACATAACGGGCGAGTGCTGATTTTAGAGGCCCGTCAACGTTGACGGAAGCGGGCGTCAAAATGGCAGGCTTCGACTGGTCACAATCTTCTGTCCGCACGCCCGGGCGGCTCCCGATCCTCATCACAATTTGGTGAAGAGCCGGCTCTGCTATCAGCTTCCTGATGACGCGTATTGATTGATAATATCAAGGAAAACGGCGCCGTACTGTTCCTGTTTCGCGGCGCCGACACCGGAAATCGTGGAGAACTGCGCCAGGGTTTTGGGCTTGCGCTGCGCCATCTCCTTGAGGCTCTTGTCGCTGAAAATCATATAAGCGGGAATCCCCTTGCTCCTTGCCAGTTCCGCACGAAGGGTTCGCAATAGCTCGAACAGTTTTTCATCAACATTTTCCCATTGTTCCGCACGTCGTGATTTTCGTTTCGCTTCGATTTCCTTCTTCTTCCCGGCAACGAGCGGCTTCGCCAGCAGCGGCATCGCCTTTCCCCGCAGCAGTTCCCAGCCCGCCTCGGTGATCGCGATCGTCATGAATTCGCCCTCGCGGCGCAGAAACCCCTGGCCGATCAGTTGCTCCAGCATGTAGCGGATATAATTCTTCGTTTCCCCCTGCAGCAAGGCAAAGGTGGAAAGCTTGTCGTGCTCCCATTTTTCTATTGCCGGGGTTATGTTTCCTTTGAGAATTTCGACGATATGGGCCGCACCGAACCGCTCCTTGACCCGGGCAACGCACGAGAGAACTTTCTGGCCGACGATCAGCGGCTCCTCGACTGCCTCCACCTCCTCGAGGCAGTAATCACAGGCGCCGCAGTTCGCTTGCAGATATTCCTGAGCAAAGTAACGGGAGAGATAGCGGTGCCGGCATTCAGGACGTACGCAAAATCCATACATCGCCCCCAATTTTGCGAGCATTACCTCCTTCTCCGGCGAGTCGCGGAGCATGTACTCCCAAATCCGGTAATCGCTTCCCGCATAGAACAGGGTGCAGTCGGCGGGCAGGCCGTCGCGGCCGGCGCGGCCAGTCTCCTGTTGATAATGTTCGATCGATTTCGGCATCGCCGCATGAATTACATAGCGGATGTTGGAGCGATCCACCCCCATGCCGAAGGCGATTGTCGCCACGATAATATTGATCCGCTCCGACGAAAATTCTTCCTGATTCTTCCTGCGCTCCTTATCCGACAAACCCGCGTGATAGGGGCAGTTTATATATCCATGTTCATTGAGTTTTCCGGAAATTTCATCCACATCGGTTCGCTTCAGGCAGTAGATGATCCCCGGTTCTCCCGGATGCTTTCGGATCGCCTCCGTAATTTGTCCCAGCAGGTTTCCGGAGCGGGGGAAAACGCGATAGGTCAGATTGGGGCGATCCACGCTTCCCATATAGATTGCCGGGTCTTGCAGCTTTAACTGCGCGACGATATCCCTTTTGACCTCCGCGGTCGCCGTCGCGGTAAAGGCATGAACCCCGGTTGCGGGGAATTCCCTTTTTATCATCTTCAGATGCCGGTAGTCTTCGCGAAAATCGTGTCCCCAGTGGCTGATGCAGTGCGCCTCGTCAATGACAAAGAAGGAGATTTTCACTCCTTTGAAAAGAGCAATGGTATGTTCCATCAGCAGTCTCTCCGGGGAAAGGTAGAGGAGCCGCACGCGGCCGGCGCTAATTTTCCCGAGCACAGCAGCCTGCTGCGCCCCGGTCAGGGAGGAGTTCAGGCATTCCGCGGGGATTTTCAGTTCCTTCAGATAATCGACCTGATCCTTCATCAGCGAAATGAGGGGGGAGATGACCACGGCCATTCCTTCGGCAATCAGCGCGGGCAATTGAAAACAGACCGATTTACCGCCGCCGGTGGGCAGGATCGTCACGGTATCCCGGTTTTCCAGGATTGAGAGAATCACCTCTTCCTGGAAGAGGCGAAAACTTTGATACCCCCAATATTTGTTCAGGGTTTGAAGGATCCTGTTTTTCATGTTTCCAGTAATATCTTGTGGTCAATAGCGCCTGCAATATCTCGTTGACAGGCAAGTCCGTCCTGCCTATACTCCCTCGCCTGAAATACTTTGTTTTGTCAAACAAAATTACGGCGCCTGACTGCTTTCCCCATTTTTCAGGGGACGTCAGGCAATGTTGCAGCAAAGCATAATATTACAAATCGGGGAGAGCGAAGCCCATGATGGTTTTTGACAGCCACCTTCACCTTTTCAATGCAAAAATAATTGACAATGTCTCGCACCGCCAGGATTTGGTCGGCCTGTTGAATCTGCAGGCCGCAGGCGCGCATGCCCGCCTGGATATCGCGACGCTGGCCGCTTCCATGAAATCCTCCGGCGTTGCCGCCGGGCTGATTCTGCCCACGGCTGCGGCCGCGGATGTGGAACGGATCAACACGATTTTCATCGAAAAGGCAGGGAAGACGGATTTTTTGCACACAGCAGGCACCCTGCACCCCGCTCATCCCCATAATCAGAAGGAAATTGACCGCCTCTGCCAAGAGGGAATCCGGGGAATCAAACTGTGCTCTTTTTCCCAGGGTTTTGTGCTGGACGGCCCGCCGGCTTTGGCCCTGTTCGACCTGATCGACCTCCATAACCGCAGCGGCGCAAAGTCCCTGTTCGTCGTGCTGGACACATTTTATCACGCCCATAGCTACTTTGGCACGGATCAGACCTGTACGACAAGACCCTCTCAGATCGCGGAACTGGCCCGGCGTTATCCGCACACGGTCTTCATCGGCGCTCACATGGGCGGCTTGAGCGCCCCTTTCGAGCAGTTGTGGACGGAGCTGCCCCCTTCTGACAATCTGCTGCTCGATACGTCCAATGCGGCCCACACCCTGACACAGGAGCAGTTTGTCGCCCTGCTCAAACGCTTCGGCCCCGGACATATCGTTTTTGGCACGGACTGGCCGTGGTTTGAGCACGAGGCCGAGATCGCCCGGATAAATGAATTGACCAGCGCGGCGGGGTTTAGCGCCAGGCAGAAAGCCGCTGTCTTTTATGACAACATGGCAGAACTGCTTTCGATATAGATCGGCCGGAGGCGGCCCTTACCCGTCCAAGGGCAGAGAGACCCGGACCAGTTCGTCGGCAGAACGGCTGCGGGTCATTCCGAGCTTTTCGCACAGATAAGTCATCCGGCCATTCGTCGGCTCCAGAAATCCATAGAATTCCTTCAGCCCCTTCTCCTCGGCGATGCCGATGAGCACATCGAGGAGCTTGGAGGCAAGCCCCCGCTTCTGAAAATCGTCGTGCACAATAATCGCAAATTCTCCCGCATTGCCGCCATTGACATCAACGGTCAGGCTGCCGATGCCGACAAGCCGCCTTTTTTTGTCGGCGCGCAGCTCAGCGACGATCGTCATGTCCCGACCGTAGTCTATATGACAGGAACGGACCAGCATCGCATGGCTGATGTTTTTGATGTTCTGATAATAGCGGGAACGGATGGTTTCCTGCGAGCAGGTAGAAAGCATCTCGAATTCAAGAGGCTCATCCTCAGGGCGGATGGGGCGGAGGATCAACTCCGTGCCGTCCTTCAGCCGCCAGGGGGTTACATGTCTTGTCGGATAAGGGGCAATGACCAGGTGGCTATAGGGCGGAGCTTTTGCCGCCAACGCCTCCCGATCCACCAGGATCCGGGCGTCCAGCACGACGGCCTTTCCCTGGCATACGGCCAGCGGGTTTATATCCATTTCCAGTATTTCGGGAAAATCGACGATCATTCGGGAAAAACCGACCAGTATCTGCTCGATCTGGCGTAAATCGGCTGGCTGCTTTCCCCGGAAGCCCTGAAGCATGCGGTAAACGCCCGTCTCCTCCATCAGCAACCGGGCGAGCATCTGGTTCAAGGGCGGCAGGCCGACGGAAAAATCCCGCAACATCTCGACCCCGGTGCCGCCGTGTCCGAAGAGGATGACGGCGCCAAAATGACCGTCCTTTCTTGCCCCGATAATAAGTTCGTAATCTATATGTTCCAGCATTTTCTGAACGACCACCCCGCGCACCAGCGCCTCGGGGGCAAAATGGCTTACCCCGTCCATGATTCGCTGAAAGGCGCTGCGGAGTGTTGTTTCGCTGTCGATCGCCGTTACCACCCCCCCGACATCCTGTCTGAAGACAATATCGGGCGAGGCAACTTTGAGCACCACCGGATATCCTATTTCCCGGGCTGCGTCGATGGCCGCATCGATGGTTCCCGCTGTTCGTGTGGCAATCACAGGAATACCGTAGTTGCGGAGAAACTTTTGCGATTCATCCTCCGCCAGAATCAACGAATCTCCCCGCCCGGAGCGCCTGATAATCGCCTTGAGATGATTTTTCGGCGGCGTCTCATCGAGGGGGAGTTCCGCCGGCGTTTCATGCAGGATCTGCAGATTACGCTCGTACTGATTCATATAGATATAAGCGCGAACGGCGGCCTCCGCCGACTCGTATGAGGGAATCCCCTTTTCTCGCATCAGCTCGCGCCCGCGCTGAACATCGTTTCCACCCATCCAGGCCGCAAGCAGCGGCTTGTCCGTTTTTGCGCAAAGCAGGACCAGCGCCTCCGCCAGCTCTTCCGAGTTGGTAAAATCCTGAGGCGTATATATCGTCAAAAGCCCGTCCACCTCCGGATCCTTGATGACAACCTCCACTGCCGCCACATAGCGGGAAACATCCGCGTCGCGGAGCAGATGAACGGGATTGCCCCTGTTCCACCAGGACGGAAGAACGCCATCGAGAGTCTGGATTGTTGTTTCGGACAGTTCTGCCAGTTTTCCGCCATCAGCAAGGAGCTGTCTGGCAGCGATAAAGCCGATGCCCACGGCGTTTGTCAGGATTGCCAGACGCGGTCCCCGGGGACGATTCCCGGAAGAAAGGATGCTTGCCGCGTTAAAGAGATCGTGCGCCTCGCGTACTCTTACTACGCCAATGCGGCGGAAGAGGGCGTTCAGAACATCTTCATGGCCGGCCATCATTCCGGTGTGGGTCGCTCCCTGACAGTTTCCTTCCTTCAAGCCCGGAGGTTTAAGCAGAATAATCGGTTTGACGCGGGCAAAGCAGCGCGCGGCGCTGACAAAACGCTTAACATCGCCCCGAATATCCTCCATGTAGAGAATAATGCTCTTCGTGTGCTGATCTTCAAAGAGAAAATCGATAACGTCCCAGAATGTTACATCGATCGCCGAACCAAGGGAAACAACCGCGCTGAAGCCTATATGAGAACTGAGCCCCCAGTCGAATAGGGTTCTGCCGAAGCTCCCCGCATCCGAGATAAACGCGATGCCGCCGCTTTCCGTATTCCCCTTGAGGAAGGTGGCATTGAGATTCTCCGCCGGCCTGATGATTCCCAGACAATTGGGACCCACAATCCTCATTTTATAGGTCTGGTTGATGCGGATTATCTCCTCCTCGAGGCAAGCCCCCGCCTCTCCCGTTTCCCGAAAACCGGCTGAAATGATGATCAGCCCACCGACGCCGGCCCGCCCGCAGGCATCCACCACGTCCGGAACGGTTGGCGCCGGGGTTGCGACTATTGCCAGATCAACCTCTTTGGGCACAGAGCCAATATCCGGCCAGCAGGTTTGATCGAGCACCGTTTCGCGATGCGGGTTGACCGGATAAATGACGCGGTTGGAGGGAGCAAGAACGTTTTCCAGAATAGCCCGCCCGAACGAGCCTGCCTCATCGGTCGCGCCGATTACGGCAATTGACCGCGGATTGAAGATTTTGTGCAAATCTCCCATACCTTTTCTCCTTTGATTGCGCTGCGGCAGAGGCGGACAAGCGACCTCGCGTTTCTGCGCTGCCCTTTTCCGGAAGAAACCGTCTGCTGATCATTAACAAATCATCAAGATGAAGATTGGCGGATAATAACGATGTTCCCCCGGAAATGCAATATATTTCCGATGAATAGACTATGGGCCTGCCCAACCGCCTTTAACGGTCTTCGCCATTTTAAGAGATCAGGTATGAATAGAATTAACGGACAATACTGAGCCAATTGCAAAACTATTTGTCATTCCCGAAAGCGGAGCTTAATGTACACAATGCTTCTATCGGGAATACGGTTTTTCAAGCAGTTAGAACCAGATTATGAACATTAAACTTCGTTTTCCCGCTTAAAATCATTGCGGGAATGACAGAATGTGAGAGTTTTGTAATTACCTCTACTGTAAGAAATAAAAAGCGAAAGAGGGCAACCCTCTTTCGCTTTATTATTAACTCTTCCCAATGCTTGTCTGATCCGTTAATGCCCGTACAGCAAAGACGGCAGCCACAGCCCGATCGCCGGAAACATGTACAGCAAAAAGATCGCGAAGACCTGAATCGCCATGAAAGGCAGCATCCCGAGAAATATCTGGTTGAGCGTCACATGCGGCGGCGAGACGCCCTTCAAATAGAACGCGGCCATCGCCACCGGCGGTGAGAGGAACGCCGTCTGGAGGTTCAGCGCAACCAGGATACCAAAGAACAGCGGATCGACGTTAAAATGCGTCAACAGCGGCAGGAAAATCGGCAGGAAGATGATGATGATCTCGGTCCATTCCAGCGGCCAGCCCAGCAGAAAAATAATGACCTGCGCAAGCAACATGAACTGCACGGGCGACATGTTAAGCGACTGCACCCAGGTATTGATGATCTCCTGCCCGCCGAGGAGCGCGAACGCCCCGGCAAAGATCCCCGAACCGACAAACAGCCAGCAGACCATCGCCGAGGTCTTCGCCGTGAGGAAGACCGCCTCTTTGAAGATTTTCACGTTGAACCGCCCATAGGCAATCGCCATAATCAGGGCGCCGGAGGAGCCCATCGCCGCCGCCTCGGTCGGAGTCGCAAGCCCGGCAATGATGGAGCCGAGCACCCCGACAATCAGGATGGACAAAGGGAAAAACGAGGTAAGCATCATCTTGAATATCTCGAGACGAACAAACGTGAATATTGCATAGAAAACTGCAAGCGAAACCACGCAAAGTCCCAGTGTCAGCCAGAAGCCCAGCGGAGCGGGCAGACGTGAGGCGGCAGCCTCGGGAACCGGCGCCGCATCCGGGGCAGATGCAGCCGGCGCGGCGGCAGCCTCGGCGCTCTCCGGCGCCGCTTCCTGTGCAACCGGTTCCGCCAGTCCTGATTCGGCGGGAGGTTCCTGAAAACCAGCTTCGGCAGGGGGTTCCTGAAGGCCGCCGACATCTTCCGGTTCCTGCAGGCCGCCCTCTTGCGGTGCGGCAATATCCGTTGTGTCAACAGACCCCATTTCCTGCAAACCGGAGGTGTCCACCACATCCGGTTTTGTTACCATAAGATAGACGGACCCCATGATCAACGCTGACGCCAGCACCGGCAGAAACGCGATCAGGAGGTGGCTAAACAGCGTTTTCAGGGGCACATCGGCGTTGCGCTTGCCCATGATCGCGCCGATCAATCCCGTCACAACATTATTACCCCCCCCCTTGACGATCTTCTCGGCAAACAGGGGAAGGGGCACATATCGTTCCTCTTCGGAAAGCGGCGGCGCAACTTCGGGATTGATCATCGAGTAAATGATGATGTAGGAGATATAAAGCGTGGCCAGCATCAGACCGGGGAAGAAGGCCCCGGCATAGAGCTGCATTACCGAAACGCCGGCGGTGGCGCCGTAGAGGATCAGCAGTACAGACGGCGGGATCAGAATGCCGAGCGTACCGCCGGCGGTGATGGCGCCTGCCGCAAGCCGGACGTTGTATCCGGACTTGAGCATTACCGGAAAGGCGAGCAGTCCCATCAGCGTCACCACCGCGCCGATGATCCCCGAGGCGGTGGCAAAAATCGCGCAGGTAACAACAGTGGCAACGGCAAGCGATCCGGGAATGCGCGTGGTCGCCAGATGCAGGCTCTTGAAGAGATCCTGGATCAGGCTGGCCCGCTCGACCAGATAGCCCATGAAAACGAAAAGGGGAACCGAGATCAAAACGTCGTTGCTCATCACCCAGTAGGCCCGCTGCACCATCAAATCAAGAGTCTGCTGGACCGCCAAATTTGGATCTACGCTGCGGTAGGCAAACCAGGCAAACATCGTCCCGAGCCCCATCAGGGTGAACGCCGTCGGGAACCCGAGCATAATTGCCACAACGATCAAGGCCAGCATCAAAAGCCCCAGATGACCGTTCGTTATCTGTCCGACAGGCGGCATCAGAACGAAAAGGGCGATCAAAACGAGGGCAATCAGAGAGATTCCAAACCATGCTCCTTTTTTCATTTACCGCTCCCTTTCTTCGCCGTCACGAACTCATCCAACTTGGCAATATCCTCGTCCTTGACATGCAACTGTTCTTTCAGCTCTTCGACATTGACCTCCTCGACATCCTCCTGCCGCGACGGCCAGGCGCCGGTCTTCAGGCAGAGGGCACAGCGGACCATTTCCACAATGCCCTGCAAAAGCAGAAAGGCGCCGGCAACCGGGATGACCGTCTTGAATTGGTAAACGGGCGGGCCATCGGCGGTCATCCCCGAGTGCTCCAGGATTCGCCAGGATTCTCCGGCATAGTTGTAGCCGGCCCAGCAGAGGGCGACCACCCCGGGCAGGAAAAAGAAAAAATAGAGCGTAAGATCGAGACCGGCCTGTACGCGCGGCGGGAAGAAGCCGTAGAGGACATCGCCCCGGACGTGGCCGTTCTTCGCGAGGGTGTAGGCGCCCGCCATCATGAAAAGCATCCCGTACATCTGGATCATCCCGTCGAAAGCCCAATCGTGCGGTTGGTCAAGGGCATAGCGGGAGAACACCTCCCAGGTGATAAGCACCGTGAGCGACACAATGAGCCAGGCGAAGATTTTCCCGACAAAGGTGCTGATTTTGTCAACGGTAAGCAAAATTTTCTGCATAGTCACACCTTTATCAAAAGCCGGCTATCCGGATCACTCCCGGACGGCCGGCCGTTGTCAGTAAAAACTGGTTACTTCTTCGTTGCCGCCTTGGGAGCAGCAGCCTTTTTGCCGAAATAGTGGTTATATGCCATGCGCCGATTGACATTGGTGTCCATATCCCACTTCACCACGCGTGCGGCGAATTTCTTCTGCGACGCCTCTATATCCTTGAACATCTGATTTCCGGCCGCCTTCTTCGCCGCCGCCGCATCATAGGAGGTAAGCTCCGTCCTCAGGATCGAGTCGGGGGTTTTGTAGAACTTTACCTTGTCCTTGGTCTGCAACTCAAGGTAATCCTGTGAGTAACGATCGCATGACTTCCACCACATATCTGCCGAAGCCGCCTCGACGGCGTTTTCGATGATCGCCTTCATCTTGTCGGGCAGGGCGTCGAACTTGGTCTTGTTGAAGAGAATCTCGAAACTCTCGGCGTTCTGATGGTAGCTCTGGAGCATGCAAACCTTCGAAACATCGGGGAAACCGAGGAGACGGTCGGAAGAGGCGTTGTTGAACTCCGCCCCATCCAGCAGGCCGCGATCCAGGGCCGGAACAATCTCGCCACCGGGGAGCGCATTGACCGCCGCGCCCAGACCGTTAAAAACGTCAATGGAAATGCCGACGGTGCGGAACTTCATTCCCTTGAAATCGGTAAGCTTGGTGATCGGTTTTTTGAACCAGCCGAGCGGCTGGGTCGCCATCGGGCCGTAGGGGAAGGAGACGACATTCGCGCCCAGTGAAGCGTAGAGTTTGGCCGCCAGTTCCTTGCCGCCGCCGTACTTGTTCCAGGCAAGGAGCATGTTTGCATCCATGCCGAAAGCGGGGCCTGATCCCCAGAGCGCCAAGGCGTTCTGTTTTCCATAATGATAAACCATCACGCCATGACCGCCGTCAAGCGTTCCCTTGGAGACCGCATCCAGCAGGTTAAAGGCAGGAACAACGGAACCAGCGGGCAGAACTTCGATCTTCAGATCCCCGCCGGTCATGTCGTTTACCTTCTTTGCATAATCAAGGGCATACTCGTGAAAGATGTCCTTGGTGGGCCAGGTGCTCTGCCACCGCATATTGATTGGCCCCTGCGCCTTCAGTATAGACGGGAAACCCAGGGTTGCCGCGCCGGCAGTAACCGCGGCCGCTGTGGTCAGAAAATTACGTCGTGATACGCCAGTCGCCTTTGCTTCTTTGTTCAGTTCTTTCTTCTTCATAATAAACCCCTCCTTAGTGTTATGGAAAAAAACCGTCCGCTTGAAGAACAATTCAAACCACACGCAACACCACCGGGAACCGCACTTACCCCGGGCACTTGATGAATTTTCCTGTCCTGAAATTATGAAATATTTTTATACTGAACGGGAGAAAAAAGGCGACCACCCCCGCAATCGCCTGTCTTACGCCCCCAACCAATCCTTTAGAGGCAAAACTGCATGCTTCCCTTATAAACCTTGCCAATTCTCTGTCAAGAAATATTTATGCCTGAATGATACGCAAATTTAACTGATTTTACCCGTATCAACAATGGTAAATAATTCGCAACAAATAACTTGTCAAGCGGCCAACTGCAGCATTTAAAGGTCGAAACCCGGTAGTGAGCGGTAAACAGCTAAAAGAGCAGCTTCTCCCGCAGGAGTTTCAGGTATCTCCGGCTCACCGGGACAAACCGACCGGATTTTGTCCTGATTTCCGCCCCGCCGTTCTCACGAAGGGCGATTTCGTCCACCTGATCGATGTTGATCAGGAACTGCTTGTGGCACCGGACAAGTTCCGTTTTATCCTCAAGAACCTGAAGGGTAATATCCGTATAGAAATCTCCCTGACCGCAGATCACATAAACCCCTGCCTCGCCGGATCTGACCTGCTCGACATCGGCCAGTTTGATCAACTTGATTCGGGAGGAATGGAGGCAGGGAATTTTTTCGATATTCGGCAGCGCAAATACCGGTTTGATCCCGGCGCCGAGGCGTTTTTTGAGTTTTTCGACGGTTTTTGCAAGTCTCCCCTTTTCGATCGGTTTAAGCAGGTAATCGAGGGCGTTTTCCTCAAAGGCCTTAAGGGCATACGCATCATGGGCGGTTACGAAGACAACGGCCGGCATCAGCGACTCATCGATCATACCCAGCAGTTCAAACCCATCTATGACCGGCATCTGCACATCCAGGAACAAAACATCGGGTTTTTCCCGATTGATGGCCCTGATCGCTTCCGGCGCATTGGCGCACTTCCCCACGACAATAAACTCCCCTGTTTCGCCCAGCAGCGACTCCAACTCCTCGCGGGAATAGATTTCGTCATCAACGATCAGGGCGCGCATCATGATGTTTTCGTCTCCAGCGGCAACATAACCGTCGCCCGAGTGAATTTATCAGGTTCGCATGAGATGCTAACCCCCGCATCGTCGCCAAACTGACACTTAAGCCGCTTGTCAACAATCTTTATCCCGTAGCCGTCGCCCGTTTTCTGTTCGGGAAAAATGCCGGCATTATCCTCTATTTCGATGATCGCCCGGCCGTTCCTGCGAAAGGCCCTGATTCTGGCTATTCCCTGTCCGATTGTGTTGGAAATGCCATGTTTGAAGGCGTTTTCGACAAGGGGCTGGAGGGTGAAAGTGGGAAGGATTACCTGCAGCAGCGCAGGGTCAATGTCGATCTCGATGGTCAGCCGGTCGTCAAAGCGGGCTTTTTCGATCTGCAGATAGGAATTTACCTGGTCGAGCTCCTCCTCAAGGGTTGACAGATCGCTTGCGCGCTTCAGATTTTTCCGGAAAAAATTGGAGAGATGGATCAGCAGCTCCTTGCAGCGCGACGAATCGATCCTGAGAATGGCGATGATGGTGTTGAGCGCATTGAACAGAAAATGCGGGTTTACCTGCGCCTGCAGGAGCTTGAGTTCCGACTGCACCAGCAGGCGTTTCTGCAGCTCATAACGGGCCAGCAAAAGCTGATTCGACAGGAGGCGGGTAATCCCCTCGCCAAGCGTCTTGTTCATATTGAGGAATTTTTTGTCTTTGGTCTCAAAGAGCTGGATCGTACCGATGACATCATTATCGATATGGAGGGGAACGACCAGGACGGAGTGCAGGGGACACTCCCCGGAAAGCGAACAGCGGTACCTCTGCGTTACACCGTCTGCAAAAACGACCTTGTTCTCATTGATGGCCTTTTTCGTAAAATGCGTGGCAATGGGGTCGCCGGGCCGGTGATGATCGGAACCATGGCCGGTAAAGGCAATGACCTTCTCCCGGTCGGTTATGGCAACCGACCCGACGCCCGTCTCTTCGTGGATGATCCTCGCCAGCTCTACGGACGAAGCGTCGTTTATGCCCCCCGCAAGAATATTCAACGACCGTTCCGCAATTTTAAAGGCCTTTTCGTAAGAGGAGGCGGCAATCCGGTCAAGCATATTCCTCTGGTCGCGGAGGATATTTACAAACAGGGCGGCGCCGATTGCATTCGACAAGATCATCGGGAGCGCAATCACCTGCACCAGGGCGACTGCATTGGCGTAGGGACGGGAAACGAGCAGAATGATGATCATCTGCGTTATCTCCGCGCCGAACGCCGTCATAAAGGCTATCTTCGGATTCAATGTCTGGCCGGAATGGTTCTTCCGGTAGAGATAGAGATGCACGATCCCCCCGATTCCCCCCTCGATTGTTGTGGAAAGGCCACAGGAAAACGCGGTGAAACCCCCCAGTAAAAATCGGTGGAGTCCGCCTGTAAACCCGACGGCCAGTCCCAGAACTGGTCCCCCGAGGAGGCCCGCCAATACCGGACCGATCGCCCGCGTATTGGCGATGGCGTCCTGGACGGGGACCCCCAGATAGGTGCCCATAACCGACAGGGCGGAAAAAACTAAATAGAGGTAGATTCTGTCGCGTCCGCGGATAGGCGCGGTCGTCAGCGATTTGAAAAGCGGGGATTTGGAGTAGATGTAGGCAATAACTACAAAGACCGCCATCTCCTGCGTCAAACTGAGGAGAATTTCCATCAGTCGCGACCCGGCCCTGCTGCCGTGCGGCGGCAGGACTGATCGTAAACAAAAAACAGTCGCATCATTTCAACAACCCACTTTAATTAAACTTTTTCCCGATGTGCGGGGGTAGCATTCGTTGCCGGCATTTGTCAACGGGAAAGAAAAACAGCGGATAATTATTTTTTCCGGCAGGCAATGTTTCAATTACGGCTCCGGCAGCGACCTGGCCTTTTCGCTCAGCATGATCGGGATATCGTCTTTTATCTCATAGAGCAGCCGGCATTTTTCGCAGATGAGGCCGTCTTCCCCCTTCGCCGGCTTCAGCGGCCCCTTGCACCGGGGGCATGCCAGAATGTCCAGCAATTCCTTCCTTATTCCCATTTTTCCCTCCCCAAATTATTTGTATTAATCACCCAATAAATCCTGCCTCTACCATCCTTGCAGCAGGGGAATTGCCTGTAGATTACGAAGTGTTAATTACTCGCTGTCGGCAAAGTTCCTGTTTCCCCCAGTATCCTGCGCACAGCGTTAAAAACCTCTTCGACTGAAATCTCCGTCATGCAGCGGGGCTGAGGGCATTTCTTCCTAAAGCAGGGGCTGCAGTTGATCCCGGTGCGGATAACGCGATGACCCGGGCCATAGGGACCCGTGCGGACGGGATCGGTCGGGCCGAAGAGGGCAACCGTCGGCGTTCCAACCGCGGCGGCCAGGTGCATCGGCCCGGAGTCGGTTGTCACCACGATTTTTGCCCTTTTGTAGAGCGCCGCGAGCTCCCGGAGGGAGGTTTGGCCGCCGAGGTTCAGCGCCTTTGTTTTCATAAGTTTCATAATTTTTTCCAGTGGTTTTGCGTCTCCCCCGGTCAGAACGACGGTAATTCCCAGCTCCTGCCAGAGCCGGTCGCCCAGAAGTGCAAACTTTTCGTCTTCCCAGAGCTTCGTTTCCCAGAAGGCAACCGGACTTACGGCGATAAAAGGCCGATCCGCATGTTGTAAAGCAGCGTTTTCATCATTGGTTCCCACTGTTTGCGGCAAGGCTGGCATTCTGTTTTCGGAGTTCCCCGGCGGGAGGGGGGGAACTCCGAAAATCTTTTTAGCGAGCAACTCACTTACTTTCCTTTTTTCGTTTTCGCCGATGGCGATCCCGAATTCCGGGGTTCCGGAAAGGCAGGTTTTCTCATCCCCGCGGGCAATGTAGTGGACAAAATCGAGATAGCGCTCGACGGCGTGTTTTTCCATCGCTTCCGTTATCTTTTCGTTGTAGAAAAGCCCGCTTCCCTCCTGGAGGCTTGCATATCCCAGCTTTCGTTTGCCGCCGCTCAAAAAAACGATCACGGCGCTTTTGAACAGGCCGTGAAAATCTACCACCAGATCGTATTGGCGCGAGCGCAGTTCTGCAAGAAATGCACGCATTTCCCCAAACGGCTGGACGATCATTCCCTGGCGCAATTCCCGGAGCCAGCGCTTCCGGCCCGAGACGATCACCCGGTTCAGCGCGGGGTGGTCCTGGAGCAGATCGGCTGCCGCCTCCTCGACCACCCAGGTGATGTCGGCCTCCGGCCATAAGCAGCGCAACGCAGCCAGCGAGGGCAGCGTGTGGATGACGTCGCCGATCGCACTCAACTTGACAATCAGGATGTTCACAGTTTCTGCCCACCCCGGTCGGCGATTATCCACCGGACCGCCTCCTCAAGGGTTTTCGCTACATACACCGGATGGCACACCCCGGCTTTTTCCCGGTCGAAACCGGCGAGCGCCGCGGCGGATTCCGCGCCGTAGCCTGTCTGCACCAGCACCCCCGGAACGCCGGCCCGCCCGCCCGCCTCGATATCCCTCAGCGTGTCGCCGATGATATAGGAATCATTCAGGGAAAGGGCCAGCTCCTCTGCCGCACGGAGCAGCATCCCCGGCGCCGGCTTCCGGCAGGGGCAATCCTGCAGATAATCCCCCAGTCCGTCCGTCGGGTGATGCGGACAGTAGTAGAAGCGGTCAATCCAGGCCCCCTGCTCTTTCAGGTTCTTCTGCAATTTCTGGTGAATCTCCAAGACGGTCGCCTCGTCAAATAAACCGCGGGCAACCCCCGACTGGTTCGTGACAACTATCGCCTTCAGGCCGCTTTCATTGATCAAACGGATCGCCCAGGCCGCGCCGGGGATCAGACAAAGCTTCTCCGGCCGGTCCAGATAGCCGACCTCTTCGTTGATCGTCCCGTCGCGATCGAGAAACACCGCAGCCTGTGTTTTTCCCTTTTTTTGCGTCATCCCGGCTCCGTTGGGTTCGTAAAATTGGGGAAACACGCCTTGTCGCGTCCGGCTGGTCGGGACGCGGGGTTTCCCTGAAGGAGTTTCCTCGCCGTTTCAAGAACTTCAGCGATTGTTATCAGCTTCATGCACCCAAAATCGGTCGGGCAGACCGGCTTCAGGCAGGGGCTGCAAGGAACATCGTGGTGAATGACAACGCTCTTTGCGCCGGCCGGCGACGTCGTCGCGGGATTGGTCGAGCCGAAGATCGCCACTGTCGGGATTCCAAGCGCCCCGGCAACGTGCATCAATCCGGAATCATTGGAGAGAAAGATGTCGCAGCGGGCAATGAGGGCGATCGCCTCCTGGAGATTTGTCTTTCCCGCAACGTCGATCAGTTGGTGGTGAGCGCTCTTCTGAACTTCCGCGGCGCTCGGCTGGTCCGCCTTGCTTCCGAAGACAATTGCCTGCGCCTTAAATTCCTCGTTCAGGGAATCGGCGACGGCGGCAAACCGGTCGGGAAACCACCTTTTGGCGGGGCCATAAGCGGCGCCCGGGGAAATACCAATCAGTTTGCCACTTTCGGCGATACCGAAGCGGGAAAATAGTGATTCCGCAAGAACGGCGTAATCCTCTCCCGTCTGGAGCCGGGGTTCCCGTTCTACCGGGCGGCAACCGAGCGCCCGGACCATCTCGAGATAGTACTCGCTCTGGCGCACCCGGCGGACTGCCGCGGTCCGACGGACGGAGTGGGTAAGCAGGAAACCCCGGCCGTCGGAGTTATAACCGGCGCGCCGGGGAATCGCCGCCAGCTTCGCGAGAAGCGCCGCTTCGATCGCGTTTTGCAGCAGGATGGCGCAGTCGAAACCTTTTCCCCGCAGTTCTTTGGCCAGGCGCAGCTTCCCGAGCGCCCCCGCATGTCGCCCCGGCTCCTCGAAAATGATGACCTCGTCGATCTGGTTCGAAAGCCGGTAAACCTCGGCCACCCAGGGCTTCGCAAGAACCGCTATTCGTGCCTGCGGCCACCTGGCGCGGATCGCCGCAAGCGCAGGAAGGGTCATCACCACATCCCCGATCCAGTTCGTCCCCCGGATCAGCAGTCGTTCGATCCCGCCTTCCGGCAGTTTTTTATCGCCCCGGACCTTCAGGGGCATATTTTTGTCAGGGGCTTCCATCTATAATTTCCGTTATAACTTCACCTGCTTTCCAGCGGAACCTGGCAGAGCTGAGTCTTCCAGCGCTGATGAATCCAGAGCCACTGCTCGGGATATTTCCGCACCGTATCCTCAATAACCTTCGTGAAGCGCTGCGTGTTGGCGATTACATCCGCGTCGCGCTCCCCGGTGTCGATAATCTCGATCTCCGGTTCGATAACGAGACGATAACGCCCATCCGGCAACCTGATCAGGTAAGCAGGCAGCACCGGGGCGCCGCTGTGCAGGGTCAGAAGAGCGAGGCCGTTCGTCGTGCAGGCGGGTCTGCCGAAGTAATCGACGAACACGCCCTCGTACCAGTCCGTGTTCTGGTCGATCAGGATTCCGAGCATCCCGTTTTTCCGCAGCGTGCGGAGCATCGACAGCATCGCGTTTTCCTTTGGTATTGGTTTGTTGCCGGACGCCGAGCGCACCCGGAAGACGAGCCTGTCGAGAAGCGGACTGTCGAGGGGGCGGTAGATGACGACCGCCGGCTTGATAAGCAGGGCGATCGCTGCAGCCTCCAGCTCCCAGTTGCCGAAATGGGCGCTGAACAGCAGGACGCCGCGCCCCTTGGCAAGCGCCTGTTCGCAGTTCGAAAGCCCCTCCGTCTCGACAATTTCCCGAACATTTTCGCTGGTAAGCTTCGGGATATCAAAGAATTCCGCTGCCACGATGCCCATTGTGCGATAGACGCCGCGGGCAATCGTCAGTATTTCCCCATTCGTTTTTTCCGGGAAGGCGCACCGGAGGTTGTGCAAGGCGATCATCCGCTGACGGGGAACGAGGTGGTAGAACAGCTTCGCAAGCCCTATAAACAGCCTCCTGCGCAACGATACAGGAATTGCCTGAAAAAAGGCCAGCAGGATGCCGGCAAGTTGATTCTTGTTCACCATTTATGCCTTATAGTGTTCGCTGAAGCGACTTTGTTTGCCAGTCACTTCCTCATTATGGATTAGTTTCCTTTGAAATAACTGTGTCAATCATGTCTTTATCATTCTTATTGGTGAATTTCCTTATTGCAATCTGCTCACTAATGGCAGCCCGAGCATTGGCAACTACTTTACTGTATGGCACAAAACTTGTGAAGTGCCTAAAATTTGTATGAGTATTAAGCAAATCCGTTATTTTCGAGTAATTATTTTCAAATTTATTAAGGCTCTGAGACAACTCCAGTTTCTTAAATAATCACCATTTCGGTCTTTCAGAGAGAGTGTTTCAACAGCTGTGGAACCGCATAAATTGCAGGGAATGGAACACTCTTCTCTTCTCTTCTCTTCTCTGGTGCCATGGTTTGCCACTGCTCCTGAATATTCAAATACGTAATTTCATTTTTTATATTGGCGAAAACATCAATATATTTAGTTAATTCTCTTTCTTATCCATGCTGGATTCCGTCGACAATCAAGGATCGCATATACAAGTGCTGTATTATTTTCTACGCGATAATAAATAGCAAAAGGAAAGCGTTTTGATAATGCACGGTTGTACTTATCAAAATATATGGGATGAATCCCACCATGAATTGTCAATGAATCAATATCTGAATAAAGGGAATCCAAAAAATATGCACCAAGGCCTTCCGATTGTTTTTCATAAAATTGATAGCCATCAACTAAATCCTGGCTTGCAGATGAAAGGATTCTGATTTTCATGATATTGATTTTTCTATTTTTTTCTTGGCATTATTCCAATCAATAAAAACATCCTCTCCACTAATAATTCCTTTTTCCCTATAATTCAAAACTTCCTTGTGCCAAGGCGCTGACAATCGACTTTCTGCTTTCTCAGATAAATCATCCCAAAGAGCTTCCATAGCTTGGATTTTCTCTTCAATCGACATTTTCTCTACAGATAAAGCAACTCCCATTTCCTTTTCTCCTTTCCACCTACCCCAATAATAAAGTGAAGCTTTTGTCCTGGGCAGCTTACCTGGTCGGGATGATCAGTTATTTCCCATATATCATCCCGCGAAAGATTAATTACTGCTTGTTCGAAAAATACATTCCTTTCTACCTTTAACCATTCTTTTTTTTCAGGATTCCACGCGTATTTTATGGTTTTATCGTACATTATTTGTGTGTGTGTTTCAAATGATATTATGCCCTTTTGATATTATGCCCTTTTTACTTTCAGGAATTATCCCTGAATCCGTGGCACAGAGAGCGCCGACTGGCTAAAACGGTCAAAAACGATCCTTAGCCCAAGTTTGCCAGTCACTTCCTCATTATGGATAAGTTTCCGTTGAAATAACTGCGTCAATCATGCCTTTGTCATTTTTATTGGTGAATTTCCTTATTGCAATCTGCTCACTATTATTATTTTCGCAGAGCGGATGCAGACCTCTTTGTCGGAATAATCTCGATCAGCGAGCGGAGGGCCTTATTGACCGATTCAGTGGTTGGGAAGTACTGCATTACGTCCGGTTCCAACATAACTGCGCCGTCTTCGATCTTGAAGTATTGAACCGATTCGGCGCCGTCTTTTTTGTGTACGACGACCTTATGGCCCTCCCGGCAGGCTTGACAGTATTTGCCCCGCACTCCTCCTTTCATCGTGGAGAAGTCGTATTCCGGTCTCATTTCGTCTATCGTTGTCGGTTTCCTGGTTTCAACCTTCTTCATAACTTCTCCTTTCGCGTGCCGTTGCTTTACGGCAACTAATAATGCGTATTCGGCCTTGTCTCTCCGTATGAATTAGAACCAGAAACCAGCCTCGATAGGACAGACCGATGCTGATATAACGCTTTTCTGTTTCCGGATTGAGAGCTTTGCACAACTACATAAAACCAGCAATTATGTCATGCCGGCGAAGGCCGGTATCCAGTATTATCAAGGACTTCACTGATTCCGGTTTTCACCTGAATGACGAATAAGGGAGTTGTGCAAAGGTCTCGAATTGTCAATCCCCGGAAACGTAAGCAGGAAAGGATCATTAAAGATCGTCTTTCCTGCTTCAAAGAACACGCTGTGCTTTTTGAAGTTTGCGCTTGCCTTAACTTCATCCCATTCAAATGTCAGTTTCATTTGAGCCTTCCGGGGTTGTTTTCGTTCTCCATCCCCTGCTTGTCGAATGTGACACAATAGCCGGCAGAAGGCAAGGCTAATGAAGGGCGCTGCATTCTACATGTTTTCAGGATTTTCTATATTTATACCATTTTTTCTTGGCCGTCTCTCAATGGCAGTCGTCACAAACCTCACCATGCAAGCCTTCAAAACCCCCTCTGGCGATGATCGGCGCCATGATCAGCGCGGCTACGGGGTCAGCCCACCATCAGCCTAATAGTGCATTGAGCGCAAGCCCGCCCAGAAGGATGGCCGAAAGATAGGCACAAAGATCAGTCTGACGGGAATCTGCCTTCATGGCCCGGCTTTCCAGGTTCGCGGCCGACCGGCGTTTGGCGCGAGCGAGAAGGGGCAGGACGATGAGCGAGACGACAGCTAACCCGATACCGACAAGGCTGGTTTGCGGCGGCTCATGGCCGAGAAGGGACTTGATGGCCTCAAAGGCGACGTATGCCGAAAGGATAAGGAAGCTGACACCCACAAGCTTGAGGGCAAGCTTCTCGCGGCTCTCGTCATGAGCGGGAGAGAATAGTCTCCAGAGGAGAACCGAGGCGGAAAGACTTTCAATAAGAGAATCAACACCGAAGCCTACCAAGGCGATACTGCCGGCATATCATCCAGCGCCGATCGCGACGCCAGCCTCTACCACATTCCAGCCGAGGGTAAAGTATTCAAGCTTTCGGCCCTGCCGTAAATGCCCTGTACGCTCAGCTAAAGAGCAATGAGAACACCCATCCGTCATCCCTTCCTCCCATTTTTGATGTGACATAACGGTACGGCTGAGCGGCTTGCCATACACACTTGTTTGAACCGGTTAGTCCCAGTCTTTGCTGGATGCTCATTTTTTATCCGACAATCAGCAGAGCCACATAGGGCACGACATTGAAGACCAAAAAAACGATCTTGAACAACCCGAGAAACGAGTACATGACCACGTTGTAGGTTTCCCGGGGAATGGGGAACAGTTTGTTTTGCAGGCGATACAGGAAATCAGGGGCAAACATGAAAAACACTGTCCACAAAATGAAGATGCCCCCATTTATGATAGTGCACCACATAAAGAATGTTGTCATTGTCTGGATATCCATGATGTTCCTCCTTTATTTTTTGGATCTAACGCCAAAGCTCACCAGGAGGTGTGCTTGCTTTCGCGTATATCACTGATCTTCCGACTTGTATATTCTGAATTTCGAAAATCATTTTTTCCAATGAACCGGCCGAATCAGCCCGGATGGTTGGTGAGGGGGCTGGGGACCAGGGACTACCGGGGGGGGAACCGGGAGAAAAGCAGCTCGGTAAACGGCAGGAGGGGGGTAATTTCCATCGAGATCCGCAGAAGCGAAATTTCTGCCAGAAAAGCGGGAAAATCGGCAAGCCTGACCCCGTCCTTTTCGGTGGTGACAAGCAGGGATGCCCCGCTTTGGGCGGCGAGACGCCGAAGCGCTGCAATATCCGAGTCACTGTACGGATGGTGATCGGGAAAATCGCGGTACGAAACCACAGCCGCGCCCAGAGCGGCAAGGCCCCGCCGGAAGGCTTCCGGAGAGCCGATTCCGGAGAAGGCCATGATTTTTTGTCCCCGCAGCGTCTCGGGAGGATCGATATTTCCCTTCTTACCAGAGACGATCCCCGTCGGTTTGTGTATTCCCCGGAATGACGGATGTTCGAGATCCACGGGCAGCGGTTCGCCCTTTTCGGCAACGCCTGTTCTGAGCAGCATATCCGCGCGGAGGAGAGCGTGGGGCTCTTCGCGCAGAGGCCCCCGGGGCAGGAGAAAGCCGTTTCCGAAGGGACGGGCACTATCGAGAAGGACGAGGTCGAGATCACGAAAGAGCTGCCGGTGCTGAAAGGCGTCGTCGAGAAGCAGGATATCGGCGCCGAATTTCTCCACTGCCGCACTGCCTGTGAGAAATCGCTCAGCCCCGGTAAGAACCGGAATCCCCGGCAGGGAATTTGCCATCAACACCGGCTCATCCCCGGCCTCCTTCCACCCCATCAGAACTGTTTTTCCGTCGGAGACAACATTGACCGGGCTTCCGGATTTGCCCCCATAGCCGCGGCTCAGCACGGCAGGGCGATAACCGTGTTGTTTCAGCAAATCAGCGATCCAAATTACCGCCGGCGTCTTGCCCGTTCCCCCGACGGTAAGATTGCCGACGCTGATAACCGGGCAGGGCAGTCGTTTTTGACGACTGATGTGCCGATCGTAGAGGGTGTTCCTGAGCCAGACGGCGCCGCCGTAGGGAAACGAGAGCATCCGCAACAGCGCCCGCGGGAGAATATCTCCGGTTTTGGCTTCATCATCGTTCCACAGGTGCTGAAAACGAAGTTTAATGTTCATAAAACGGAGTTTAATGTTCATAATCATTTCACTTATGGAGAATTGGCGTCAGAGTAGCATTGTTAAGTCGAGTAGAGCAGCTTCTCCCGACGCTGTAGGCTGATGTTTGTGTTCTCCGTTTCCGCCTGGTTTCCCGGCGGTGCCACATCATCTCAACCATACATCAGTTGTCGCTGACCCCTCTCAGAACCGTGCTTGCGCTAT